>CAYVBC010000145.1:0-4654 GCA_964449545.1 uncultured Clostridia bacterium
TCGCCCTTTTCCGCCTGGTCACCGCGCCCCTGGTGCTGATTTCAGGAATCGGTATCTACACCCTCACCATCAACGCGCGTTACACTCATGTCATCGGCCTGGTGCGGGAGCTGCATACCGAGGGCCGGGGGAAACCCCGCCTTTCCCCCCGTTTTCACCAGGAGATGCGTCTCATCCTGCAGCGCGCCGTGATCCTGAAGTGGAGCATCGGCCTGCTGGTCTCCAGCACCGTATCTTCCGGTCTGATGGTGTTCCTGGTGATTTTGGGCGCCCTGAGCGGCTGGAACGTGTACTACCCCGGAGTCATCCTTCTGTTCATCTCCTGTCTGCTGATCGTGGCCTCCATGGCGGTATTTTTCGTGGATGTGATCAAGTCCCTGAACGCCACACTGGTGCGGATCGAGAAGGAACCGAATCGGGGAAAAATCCACCCGTAGCCGCGATTGACTTCCCGCCGGTTTTCTGCTAAAAAAACAATCAAGGCGGAGGCCCTGCCTGTTTTCCAGATGACGCGGTGCGTATTTTTACCAAATTGACTTTGCGGGAGTAATTTTCATGAATCAAAAACAGAGTTGGAAAATCAGAATCGGTGATTTTTTCTTTAAATACCGTGCCGTCAGCCCGATTCCCTTTATCCTGATTCTCTTTTTCTTTTTTACACCCCGTGACCTGGGCGAGTGCAACATCCTGGTCAACCTCATCGGCTTTGCCGTGGCCATACTGGGGCTCTCCACACGCATCATCGCGGTGGGTTACTCGCACATGGGGACCTCGGGACGGGAAAATTTCCTGCGCGCGGAAAGCCTCAACCACGACGGGATCTACTCAATGACCCGCAACCCTCTCTATCTGGGAAATTTCCTCGTGTACAACGGCCTGCTGATCGTGTTCGCGAGCCCCTGGGCCTTCATCCCCTTCAACATCTACCTGGTGGTGCTCTACACCTTCATCATCCACTCGGAAGAGAACTATCTGAAGGGACAATACGGCGAAAAGTACCTGGAATACATGAAACGGACACCGCGTGTTGTTCCTGGTTTTTCCAATTTCCGCAAACCCGAAAACCGCTTCAGCCTGAAAAAGGTGTTGTTCAAAGAAAAAAACAGCGTCTATTACAGCATGACTTTTTTCATGGTCATCATGATCTACAAGGAGTACCTGCTGAACGCCGGCGTGATTGATAAGACCCAGATCCTGATCTACGCGGGCATCGCCCTCTTCTGCATCAACATCCTGCTGGTGGTACTCAAAGGCCGTCATTTTCCGCACAGCTAGTCAAACGCACTCAACCGCTTTATCCCTGTGGCCGGTGTCCCCCGCGCATGGTCCCCACTATGGTGTCCTGTCGTTTCAGCGGGTCCGTCTCTTTGTTTCTTGATTGAATTTCCGCCCCAAGTCGATTACCATATAAGCAAACGGGGGCACATGGCCAAAGCGACACAAGACGAGCTGCTGCGGGAAAACGAGGAACTGAAACGTTCTCTTTCCCATTTCAACGCCCTGCTGGAACACTCGGCCGATTACATCCTCATCTCTGATCACGAGGGGAAACCCCTGGCCTGGAACTCCGCTTACGCGGCGATCATGAAAGCCAGCCTGGGCATTGACATGAAGGTGGGCATTCAGCCCCATAAACATCTCGAAGACCCGGAACTCGTGGCCTGGTGGGACGCGCTTCACCGCAGGGTATTGTCCGGAGAAAAGTTCCGCCAGGAGTATTCCCACTCCATTCCGGACGGACCGACCCTGTTCCTGGAAATCTCCTACACACCAATCGAGAAAGACGGCCGCATCATCGGTTTTCTTGAGATTACCCGTGACATCTCAAAGCGCCGTCGGAATGAGGAAGCGTTGCGGGCCAGCGAAGAGCGGCTGCGCGTTTTTTTTGAACACTCTCCGGTGGGAATCTCCATCATCTCGCCGGACCTGCGGATCCTCTCCGCCAATCCCTCCTTGTGCGCAATGCTCGGCTATTCGGAGCAAGATCTTGAAACCCTTGAGGTCGGGAATATCACCCGGCCGAAAGAGCTGGATAAAATCACGGAAAAGGTCAACGCCCATCCCGAAACGGACCGTCTCCAGTCCAGTCTTAGCCTCATCCGAAGCGACGGTACCCAATTCCGTACCAACCTCTCACTGAACATTGTGCGTCATCCGCAAGGAGATCCGCGGTTCATCATTGCCATGGTGGAGGATGTCTCCGAACGGACCGCATTGGAGGAAAAACTTCGCCACGCGCAGAAGATGGAGGCCATCGGCACCCTGGCCGGAGGCATAGCCCATGATTTCAACAACATCCTGGGCATCATCATCGGGAATGCGGAGCTGGTCATGGATGAGGTTCCGGACTGGAGTGTGGGACAGGATTGTCTGAAGGACATCCTCAGCGCCTCTCGACGCGCCCGGGAGATCGCGAGGCAGATCCTGACCTTCGGCCGCAAAGCTGAAATCCACTCCCGCCCCATTCCGTTGAAGGAAACCGTCCAGAACTCCCTTCGCCTCATGCGAGCCACGATCCCAGCCTCCATCCGCATCACGGAGGACCTCTCGGTGACGCGGGACACGATTATCGCGGATCCGACCCAGATCCAGCAGGTGATCATCAACCTGTGTTCCAATGCCGCTCACGCCATGAGCGAAAGGGGGGGGGAAATCCGTCTGGGGCTACACGAGCGCATCCTGGGTGCTCATGAAATCCCGGATCAACAGGTGCTGAAACCGGGGCCCTATATGGAATTGACCGTATCGGATACCGGTCCAGGCATCTTTCCGGAAATCCTGGGCCGTGTCTTTGATCCCTATTTCTCCACCAAATCCTTCGGCCGGAGCACAGGCATGGGGCTGGCCGTGGTCCACGGAATCATCAAATCAATGGATGGTGATATATCCGTGACCAGCAGTCCGGACAGAGGCGCGACTTTCACCATCCTCCTGCCCCTGGCCCAGACCCCGGAGGAATCCCTGGAACTGGAACACCCGCCCGACCTGAGCGGAAAAGGCTGGATCCTCTTCGTGGATGACGATGCCATCCTTGCCAAGATGGGCAAGCGCCTTTTAGAGACCTTCGGATACAATGTGGACTCCTGCATTAACCCCAGCCAGGCCCTGGAGCTGTTCGGACATAACATGGAGAAATACGACCTCGTGATCACGGATATGGCCATGCCCGACATGCGAGGTGACCAGCTGGCCGCGAAACTCTTGCGGCTCCGGGCGGATCTGCCCATTATCCTGTGTACCGGCCATTCAAATATCATCGACGAAACCGGGGCCCTGGAGATGGGTATCCGCGCTTTCCTCATGAAGCCTTTTGACCGCAGCACCCTGGGGACCACGGTAAAAAAGGTGTTGGCTGAGAGTCGGTAACCGGAGTGGGAACCGGCCCAGTGATTCATTCCCGGGAGTGATTGTTCCCTTGAGGATTATTTGGGCGTAAGCAGCCGCTGTAACATTCCGGCTCCCTGTTGAGCGGCCTTTTCTTTCAAAAGATCCCCTACGGCCCGCCGCAATGATACGAAATCCGGCTTTTCCAGGCGTACCCGCGGAGCGGCCGGGCTGCCGGTAACGCGGAAACTCATGCGCAACCGTCCCTCGCGGTCCTGAAATGGGACGAGGATGCGCTCTGCCAGTTCCGGTGCGGGGGTCAGGCTGCGCAGGAAGACGGGAACCATGGGCCGGATCCGCGCCGCCAGGGTCTCCCTCACCCGCTCCTTCAGGGAAGGGGGAAAGCGCAGCTCCAGTTGGAGGTTCAGGGTGTTCCGGGCCAGGTTCCAGGTGCCGCCATAGGCCAGGCTGTACTCCCGGGTGATCACCTCTCCATCACTGAACTGCAGCTCATTCCCCTTTCGGGCCAGGCGCAGCGCTCCGTTTTTCCAGGTGATGTTTTCACCGAGCACATCCAATCCCCCCAGAAGTTCATGGAGCGCGGGAAGTTCCCGGATGCGCTTCCACAGGTGCAGACCGGATACGATCCCGCGCGGCAGGCTGACTTCAAAGACAAACCCCATCCCCTCTCCCGGAGACATCCCGATCTCCAGCGGCCCCTTGAGTCTGCACTCCACCTCCACGCTTCGGGCCGCGGCGGCCCTGCCCATGCGCGTGGATGTGAGCTTGAAAGCGGATGTGACCCGCAGGCCTCCGTTCAAACCCTCTCTGCCGGCGTTGACCATCAGGCCATCCACCCGGTAACTCGACCCCCCGGCCAGGTCCTCCCAGAAAAGTGTCCCTCCGTGAATGGTCAATCCCTTGAGAATGACCTGCCGCAGCAGGGGGGGATCAGCTGGATCTCCCACCAGCAGATCATCCAGGTCCGTGGTACCGTCGGCCCGACCCACCACCCGTACCAGCGGAGACACCAGCACCAGGGTTTCGATCTCCAGGCGGCGACGCAACAAAGGCAGCCAGTGCAGCCGCAGGCGCCCCTCCCCGGCCCGCAGGAAAAGGAGGTTTTCCGGAACCGTGCCCATCGCGGCGCTGCGTTCCGGGGTGACGCGCCGGGAAATGGCCAGGTCGCGAACCTTCACTCCCCCCACGGCCGTGAACAGATCCACCTGCAACTTTCCGATGGTCACCTTGCGTGACAGGGCCCGGCTGAGTTGGACTTCCACCCACTCCCGGTCCACCCGCCACATGACAAAAAGGCTGACCGCCACAA
>CAYVBC010000146.1:0-2109 GCA_964449545.1 uncultured Clostridia bacterium
ACTCATGATGCCTCCCATATGTTCAGCCGATCCAATTCCTGCTTGATGGCTTTTAACTGGCGGACCAGTCTGCGCATCCGTTTTTCTTCTTCTCGCTCACCGGGCAGCTGAAATCCATGTTGTCCCTGGATGCGGATTTCAAATGCGTTTGCTGCCTCTCCGGCGGAAAGCAGGTCCGTCAGAATGCCGATCTCCTCGCGAATCAGGGAACGTTTCCCGCGGTATTTCTCCAGAGGTAATCTCTTCTCCAACTGGAGGATACTGAATCGGAGGATGGATCGGCGGATCGCGAAGGTCCGGGCCTTTTCCGCCAGATCAATGATCAGGGTTTTTCGACCTTCGTCCTCGTACAGTTCCCGCCATTCTTCCAGAAAGTTTTGCTCCCGCAACCTCAGCCCTTCCAGTTGAACCAGCAGTTCCATGCTTGCGCTGAAGGACTCACGCCATACGTGCAACAGGCGCTGCTTCTCCAATTCAAGGTGGTCGCGTCGTCGGGTCAGAAAGTCGCGGGTGTCCTGGGGATGCGTCCACCTCCGTCGCCTCACGGAGGCCAGGGTGCGGCCCGCTTCCTCCAGGGACATGCCGGGAAGGGTTTCCGGGCGATAGAGCATTTCCACCAGAGTGGATTCAAGGGGGGTCAGGAGGGAATGGCCGGCTTCCCTGCCTTCTATTGAAGGTATAATGGGAAACAGCGCGGATGCGCGAAATGGAGAATGGCCGGGAATTCCGATGGCATGAAGCAACTCATGAATCAGGATGCGTCGCATCAGAATGGGAGAAGTATGAGATTGGATGACAACCTTGACCATGCGCCGGGTTTTCAGGATGTTCAATTCATCGGGAGTGAACTGGACATTCAGTGAGTTTCGGGGCTGACTTCGAGCCGTGGCTTGAAACTCCTCGATCCGTAGACCGTTTTCTCCGGGAATCAGGTGCACGCGGAGTCGGTCCGTGAGGCCGGATGTTTCCCCCACCATTCTCAGGGGATTTTCTGATTGAGATCGGGGTGTTGTTTCAATGATGATATGGGCCGGGCCCTCTCCGTCCAGAAGGTGAAAACGGGATCTCCCGCTGAGGGTATTGACCGCGGTGAAAAAGGTATCGACCAGGTGTTTCATCCATGGTGTCGGCGGAGAGTGGAATCGGACGGTGACCCGGGGTTCAAACCATTTGGTGACTTCCCGGGTCAGACAGGACTGCTTCTGACCGGCATCCAGGTTCGTCTGAACAAATGGGGCTGGTCTCTTCCGTTTCCCGGACTCCGGATGCGCCAATGCATGGGGATAGAGGTATGTCCCGTCACTCATGCAGAACATGAAGTGTTCCAGCTCTGTACGGGTGTATTTTTTCTCACCGGGGGATACTGAAGGAGCCAGTTGAAATTTATAGCGGAGAGGCTGGGGCGAAGCGGCAGGGGGGGTGAATGGAATGGGGTCAGGTTGGTGAACGCAATCAGCGCCCAGCATGGCGCACAAAATCGCCGGGACTGCAAGCCAGTGGATGTGAACCCATCTCATCTGCGTATTGTAGCAGAAAAAACGAAGTGGAGAAAAATCCGGATGGATTGGGAGAAGATGAATAACGTGATCAGCAGGTGAGGTGAAATGCGCCCGCGCATTGGATCCCACAGGACTCCGCTTTGGAGAATTCGCGAACCGCGCGTCCCGTGGATGCGATGAGGCAATGTACGTTCAGTTTTTCCAGGGATTGAATGATTTCCGGGGGCACATGCATCCGGCCCATCATGCCCGTACCGATGATCAGGAGTTCCGGCGGGGAGGAGAGAATGGGCGTCAGGTCATCCATGCTCAGGCTGTGGCCCCGGGTGCGCCGCCATGGGGAATGAATGGCTGAGGGCATCACGATCAGGTCCCGGGAATACACCGCACCATCAATTTCCATGCGACCAAAACGATACGCGATAATTCTCATTTTCGTTGATGGTTTTGTCACCGCATTGTCAACCCTTCCAGAACGGCCTGAGTGAGTAGCTCAAGTAGATCTCCGGCCTGTGCCTCAGGGGTCACAATGGTCATGGAGAATACCGTATTGTCTCCATTCACCAGTTCTATGAGCCGCATAAGCAGGTCACCCTTGCGCAGGTTCAGC
>CAYVBC010000146.1:2209-4599 GCA_964449545.1 uncultured Clostridia bacterium
TACAGCGCACCCAGAACCCCGATCACGAGAAGGGCCCAGATCATGGGATGGACTCTCCGTTTTTTTGCCGGGTTTTTCGGTTTTCGGTACGGTGCGTGGACGCGCTGGGACGGTTTGGTCATCTCAAAGGAGATGGGCGCTGGCGGGGGCGCTTCGGTTCGTGTGGGAGGTACGGGTGTGGGAGAAGTGTTCAGGTTCTCGGGAATTACCTCGCAATGGGCGCCCGTATGGTCGAAAATGCGACGGAACTTTTCCGCATCCTCCCGACTCAAACCGGATTTCAGTACGAGCCGCTTTCCGGAAAACAGATTTTCGATCTGCTTGGATGGGGCTTTATACAAGGCGGCAAGGCGTTGTTTGACGGTCACCAGGTCGAAATGTTCCTGGACCTTTCCACTGAATACGACCTTGAATGTTGTCTCGTTCATCTTCATCACCTGCGGATTCGCTCAAGCGTTGGTTCCACAATACCAGAATAGAAAAATAAACGCATTGTGCCTCATCTTCTTGTCAGGGTTTAAACAGTTTTCCAAAGCGGCCCTTGCGTGGTTCGGAGGTGATATCGCGCAGGGCGCGACCGGCTTTCGTGTGATCCATGTTGATCTCCAGGGCGCTGCGAAAATACTTTTCCGACAAACGCCGCAGGCCGGCGGAGCGGAAAAGCACTCCAAGAGAATACATGGGATCCGCATTCCAGGGTTCCATTTCAGCGGCTTTTTTGAGATTCTGTTCCGCGTTCTTGCGTAAAGAGGGGATGTGCATCTGGCAGAGGCCCAACTGGTAATAGTACTTGGCCCGTTCCGGGTCCAGACGAATGGCGTTTTCCAGGCACCGTGAACCATCCGCGAAACGGCTTGCTGCCTTGTGTTCCAGTGCTTCCTGGAACAGCACACGGGCCTTTTTAACCGGATTTTCCATTGCAGTGTCTGAATGGACATCCGCGAAGGGTTCGGGTTTTTCCCAATCTGGAGGATGGGAGAGTGCTACCCGTGCCTCTTCCATGCGTTTCAGTATTTTAAGGCTGACGCCATGCAGGTCCGAATCCCTCGGGATTCGCAGGGTGTCCGGGTGAAACTGACGGGATCTGATTTTATGTGCCTTTTCCACTTCATCACTGTCCGCATCCGGCGAAACACCCAGGAGATCGTACAGATCCAGGGTGCCGGATTCCATCCGGTCATACCAGCGGCAGATCATTTCACGGCGATGCTTGGTCTCGTCGGAGATGGGGGTTTCCGGAAAAGAAACGCCTCCCAGAAGGAAGAACAGTGTCAGCGTCTCCCAGTAATCTTCCTCACTGATTCCCAGGTGGTCACGAATCTCCGCGTGTGAAACCGAGTCCAGACGGCGCATGCGCTGAAACAGGGAATACTGACGTTCGTACACGCGTGCAGCGGATTTGGGGGTGAGGGTTGTGAATCGGGGCGTACTTCGACTGAAAATTTCCCGGAAATAATAGATGTTTTCCATGGAAGGAATCACATCCGACAGGATATCCGCCGGGTGGACGCTGCCGTGGATTTCACCTGAGGGAAGGGGATCTTCCGGGGAAAAAGACCATGTGCCCCCGGGAATGGAAAACAGGGAAATTGCGATCCGGCGCATGCGGTGAAGGTGGGCGAACTCAACCTCCCCGTTCTGCAGGATCCCACGCCGCACCAGGAGATCCGCGAACAATTCATCATCCTCATACAGTACGTCGCCGCTGATCAAACCGCAGTTCTGAAGAATCGCGGTCAGCCCATCATCATGAAATGAGCTCTGTGCCCGAACAATGACGCCATCTGAAAAGCGCAGGCTTTTCTGAAGATCCGGGCTTTTCACCTCCAGGGTTCCGGAGGCTTTTTCCGCAAGGATGCGCTTGAATTCAAGCAGCAGAGGAGAACGGTCCAATTTCCGGGGCATATTCCTTTCCGCGCTGATTATCCCACGCCCATTTGAACAAGTCAATCAACGCTTTACAATACTGCCTTGGGCGGTTAGAATCTGAATCCGACGGCACGAAACAGGGGAAACTCAATGCAACCGGATTCAAATGGAATCGTGAAATGGCTGATAATCACGTTTGTGATCCTGATGACTGCTTCCCTGTCGTCCGAAACAGGGAAGGTCGAAAAGATCCGTGCTGAATTTGCCAGAAGGCTGGAAGCGATTTACCTGAGGGATGGTGGATTTGACGTTTTTCGGAAGTGCTTCCCCGAGGTGTTTCCCGCTGAACTGGATCCGCCCTGGGTTCTGGTTCGCAAAGAGAAGCTGGACCTTGATGGAAAATCCATTACCATTGGCGCGTCATATACCCAGTTGATGATCCGCGTCCCTGTGGAGTGGCTGATCCGATATCTGGAGTCCCCACAGTGGTTCCAGGCCCTGTACAATCTGGACGCGGATGC
>CAYVBC010000147.1:0-4588 GCA_964449545.1 uncultured Clostridia bacterium
TGCCCACCAGTTCCCCCTTCGCGTTCAGTACCGGGCTGCCACTGTTTCCGCCCGTGCTGTCCACCTTATGCGTAAAGGCGATGGGCACGTCATTCAGATCCTCGTGGGTCCAGCGGCCGAAATCCTTTTTCTCATACAATGCCTTTAATCCTGCGGGTACGATGAAGGGCTTTTTACCAGTTTCCTTTTCCATGACTCCGGTCAGTGTGGTGAAGGGCGCGTACTGAACGGCATCGCGGGGAATGTAGCCGGCAACCTCACCCCATGAAAAACGCAGGGTGCTGTTCGCGTCCGGGTACATCGGCACCTTTTTCCATTCCTTCAGAGCCAGGATGTACTGGCGGCGCAGATCCATCAGGCGCGCATCCAATCGCTCATTGCGTTTGCGTCTTTTTTCGCTTTCCGGGTAGAGACGGGCCGCGAGCTGGAGCAGCGGATCCTGAAGTGCTTCGATATCCTTTACGGATTTTTTAAACAGGGATTGGACGAATGCCAGGTCTTTCAGCTTGGTCTCAGCGTAGGCTTTCTCTACGAACGCGTCAATTCCCCCGGGTCCCGCTTTCAAAATGGATTCGAGACCCGCGATGCGGTTGTCCTCGGGCAGTTCCGCGGCTTTGTGGAGCATGCGCTTGAGAAGGGCTTTGTCCGAGGGTTCATAGAAACTCATGAGGGTGAATCTCAGGCGTTTCACCTGGCGCTGAACGTTCTTTTCCGAAAAGAGGGGGTTGCGTTCCCCACGAGGCTTTTCTCTTTCCCTCGCGGTGGCGTATGCGTTCGTGGCCAGGGAGGTCATTGAACCGCTGAGGCGGTTGACCAGTCCCAGCACATCGTCGTACTCCCGGGTTTTCGCCCGCTCAGCGAATACCTTCCCGATTTCGGGCAGCACGTGGCCATATCTCTTCCATAGCACGGGATCATTTTTCAGAAAAGCGGTGAGTTCCTTTTCAAAGCCCAGTTTCTTTTCCAGAAACCCGGCTTGTTTCATGCCGTCCACGTTTCCCTGTGAATTTTTCATGGCGTTGTTGAGACCCTTGATGAAACCGGCCACCTTCATGCGCGCCACCAGGGAATCTCCCTGGAAGGATTCCAGCAGTTGGATGGTCTCCTTGTAGAGTTGAATGCGATGGGGATAGTAGTATTCAAAGTTCTCGCGTACGGCGTGTGAGGTACGATAGCGATAGGTGCGCCCGGGAAATCCCATGATAAAGGTGAAATCTCCTTCTTTGAGGCCCTCTTTTGCCACCGGAATCCAGTATTTGGGTTTGTAGGGGATGTTTCCCTTGTTATACGCCCGCCCTGTTCCATCCGGCGCCATGTAAATGCGCAGGAACGAGAAGTCACCCGTATGCCGCGGCCACATCCAGTTGTCGATATCGCCGCCGTAGTTCCCGATGGATTGGGGGGGCACGTAGACTACGCGCACGTCATCAAAGCGACGATACACGAAAAGGATGTATTGCTCGCCCCTGAACATGGATGAGATGCGGGCTTCCAGATCTTTATGGCCTTTTTCAATCTTGTCGGTCATTCTGCGGATCTGTTTCTGAACGGCTTTCCGGCGTTTCAAGGGATCGGTGATCTTCCCGAAACGGCGGAATCCGGCGGTCACATCTTCCATCTTCTCCAGTATGCGGGCGGAATATCCCGGAGCTTCAATCTCTTCCGACCGGGTCCTGGCCAGAAACCCACTGCTGATAAAGTCCGTGCCTTTTGTGGAGGCCCGCTGCACCGCGCCGAATGCCACATGATGGTTGGTCAGAACCAACCCTTCCGGGCTGACGATCTCTCCGGTGGCACCCAGATTAACGATGGCCTGGGCGAGGCAGGGTTTTCCGGGTGAGTAGATTTCGGCCACGTTGATCTTCATCCCCTGCTTGTCCAGCTTCAGGTGGGGCAATTGGTTCAACAACCACATACCCTCATCGGCCATGGCCGTGAGGGTCATGCCAAAAATCAGAGCAACAACACACAATGTACGCTTCATTCCGACTCCTTTTGTTGGAATACACATCAACTGCGCGCGTGATTTTCACGCGTTTTACCATATTGCAATACGGCATTTTTTACGATTTGGTTCACTGTTTGAGTTCCTTTCCGCTATGGGATACAATCCTCAGATGAAAGGTCCGACGGATTGTGAAATCTCATATTCCGTACTCCCCGGTTCTCAATTTGGAGGCGAATTCCAATGAACGCTGCAGGTTATTCCCGGTCGGATCCCCGCGCCATTCCGCTTGCCGTAGCGCTTGTCCCGGTGGTTTTCCTGGTGGGTATGCTCTCCGTGACCATTATCCTGTTTAAAATGGACGCTCATATTCCCCTGATCTGCGCGTCCGCCGTGGCCGCACTGGTGGCCTGCGCGTATGGCCATTCCTGGATGCGGATCCGTGAAGGGATGATGCTGGGGATTCACCTGGCCATGGGCGCGATCCTGATTCTCATGATTATCGGCACCATGATCGGGACCTGGATGCAGGCCGGAATCGTTCCCTCCATGATCTACTATGGGCTGCAGTTGATCTCTCCCGGAATTTTTCTGGTGGCCACGTTATTGATCTGTTCCATCGTCTCCCTGGGAACCGGTTCCTCCTGGTCCACCGCCGGAACCGTGGGAGTGGCGTTGATCGCAGTGGGTCAGGGATTGGGCATCCCCGCGCCCATGGTGGCGGGCGCGATTATTTCCGGGGCGTATTTCGGAGACAAGATGTCGCCCCTGTCCGATACCACCAATCTGGCTCCAGCGGTGGCGGGAACGGATGTCTTCTCCCACATCCGGCACATGATCTACACCACGACCCCGGGATACCTGCTTGCGCTTGGACTCTATGCCCTGCTGGGAAGCCGATTTTCAGGCGGTGAAATGCATGCGGGGAATATTGAACGGATTCTGGGGGCCATTCATGGAAGCTTTTTTATCCATCCGGTACTGCTGTTGCCCCTGATCCTGGTGATCGCGATGGTGGTGTTGAAGATCCCGCCCCTGCCCGCGCTGTTCGGCGGAACCTGCCTGGGCGGGATATTCGCGATTGTGTTTCAGAAAGCATCGATGGCGGATGTTTTTGCCGCTGCCCATTCCGGATACGTGGCCAGGACCGGCATGGAGATGGTGGACAAACTCCTGACCCGTGGAGGGCTGGAAAGCATGATGAGTACCGTGGCCCTGATCCTGTGCGCCCTTTCATTCGGGGGGATCATGGAAAAATCCGGCATGCTGGACACCATCGCCCACACCCTGCTTCAATTCGCGCGCAGCACGGGTTCCCTGGTGTTGACCACCGTGGTCTCCTGTATCGGTATGAACGTCATCGCCGCGGACCAGTACATGGCCATCGTGATCCCGGGACGCATGTTCAAGAATGCCTTTGATGCCCGGGGACTCCATCCCAAGAATCTCTCCCGCTGCCTGGAGGATTCGGCCACGTTGACTTCCGCGCTCATTCCCTGGAACAGTGGAGGCGCTTTCATGTTCGCCACCCTGGGGGTCTACCCGCTCCACTACCTTCCCTTCGCTTTCATGAACCTGGCCAATCCACTGATTTCTATTTTCTATGGATACACGGGGATCACCATGGCCCCCGCGGATCCGGTTCCATCTTCTATGGAAAGTGATCCGCCGCCGGCTGAACCGCATTGAAATCATATTGGTGATCCCGTATAGTGAGAATGTCGCTCTGACGTGAATGTTTTCCGGAGTGGCGGCATTGAAACAAGGAGAAAGAGTGATGAACAAGGACGTTTCGTTGAATCCCAATCAAATCGTTCAGCATCTGAATAAGCCCGCCAGGGACTTCACCAAGGCGGACCTGATCCGATTTATCGAGGAACGGGGAATCCGCATGGTTAACTTCCGGTATATCGGGGGTGACGGTCGGTTGAAAACCCTGAATTTCGTGATCAACAACCGGCGCCATCTGGATCATATCCTTTCAACGGGAGAAAGGGTCGATGGATCGAGCCTTTTTTCCTATATCAATGCCACATCTTCCGATCTCTACGTGGTGCCCCGATATCGCTCCGCTTTCGTGAATCCCTTCACCGATGAACCCACCATCGATATCCTCTGCTCCTATTTCACCAGTGAGGGGGAACCATTGACAAGTTCCCCACGAAGCCTGGTGGAGCGGGCGCAACGGGTTTTAACGGAGAAAACCGGGTTCTCCCTTCAGGCGCTGGGAGAGTTGGAGTACTACCTGATCTCCGAGATCGATTCCATTTACCCCGTGGTGGAGCAGAAGGGGTACCACGAGTCCCATCCTTTTTCCAAGTGGGGATGCGTGCGTCGGGAAGCCATGAAGGTGATCAGTGAAATGGGGGGCAATATCAAGTACGGCCATGCGGAAGTGGGTAATATTATCCATGATGACCAGGAGATGGTTCAACACGAAATCGAATTCCTTCCGGAAAACGTCGAGGATGCCGCGGACCAGCTGGTCCTGGCCAAATGGGCGATTCGTGAGATTGCCTACAAGTACGGATTGGAAGTCAGCTTCGCGCCCAAGATTATTGTGGGACACGCGGGTTCGGGCATGCACGTGCATACCCGGCTCATGCGAGACGGCCGCAGCGTGATGGTGGAGAATGCCCGCCT
>CAYVBC010000148.1:0-2614 GCA_964449545.1 uncultured Clostridia bacterium
CATCTGGGTCTGGACAACCTGGTTGCCATATACGATTCCAATGAAATTTCCATTGACGGAAACACGGGAATCACCTTCAGCGAGGATGTCGCCGCCCGCTATCGCTCGCAGGGCTGGGATGTTATGAGTTGCAATGGCTTGGACCCGGAAAATTTTTATTCCACCTTTCAGAAACTGATTGCCATGAAGGGCAAGCCCAAGCTTCTGATCGCATCCACCATCATTGGCTCCGGGCTTAACACGAAGCGTGGTTCAAGCCAGATTCATGGAGCTCCGGCCGGAGTGGAAGAGATCGCATATTTTTTGCGCAATTCAACCATGAAGCCTTTTGTGGAAAAGATGTTCGGCGCCCGCATCACCTCGGAATCCGGCAAGTTGGAAGAGATACTGAAACGCCACATTGACCAGCGCCTTCCCCTCTGGACCTATTCCGAAGCCTTTGACTTCATGCGGGAGGACCATGACGCACAACATCACCGTGTTGAGGAATGGGAAAAATTGTTCATCAAATACCACAATTCTCACCCGGAATTGGCTTCAGAGATCGATTCAATATTATCCGGAAAGATATCTCCCGATCTGAACCGGATTCTGTTGGAATACCGAGAGGAGAAACCGGATGCCACTCGCAATATATCCGGAAGGCTGCTGAACCTCTGTGCGAAACATATTCCCAACCTTGTGGGCGGTAGCGCCGATCTGGCCGGCTCCACCAAGGCTCATATCAGTGGCAGTGAATATATGACCCGTGATGATTTCTCAGGCAATAACATTGCCTATGGAATCCGAGAGCACGCAATGGGATCGGTGGGAAACGGATTGTGCCTGGATGGCACCATGATCCCCTTCAGCGCAACATTCTTCACCTTCATGGATTACATGAAACCACCCTTACGGATGGCCGCGCTCATGAAGCTGAGCCATCTTTTTCTTTTCTCCCACGACTCCTTCTTCCTGGGAGAGGACGGACCCACCCATCAACCTGTGGAGCATCTCAATTCCCTGAGACTGATTCCAGGCCTGACCACTTTCAGGCCTGCCAACGCACAGGAAACCGCTCTGGCCTTTGCTTATTTCTTCTTCCTGGGAGGGGGTCCCGTGGCCATCGTGACCACTCGACAGAAGGTGGCTTCGGCAGCGATGCAGGGAAATCAGGAACTGAACATGGAAATTTTCAGCCAAGGCGCTTACCGGTTCTATCGGTCATCCGATAAAAAACAGGATCCGGACCTGATCATCGTGGCTTCCGGATCAGAGCTGGGCCCTGCCACAATGGCGGCGATCACTCTTGAAAGGGAAAACAACAAAAACGTCCAGGTAATCAGCGTTCCTTCACTGGACCTCTTCAGCAAAGCGTCTAAAGAGCTCAGGAATGACCTGCTTGGCGGCTTTCGTTATCCGACATTTCTGATTGAAGCGGCTTCCCATAGGGGCATGTCCGTTTTCTACCACCCGGCAATTCGGTTGATTGATATTGAGGAGTTCGGACACTCCGCTCCCGGACCGGAACTGGGCGATCATCTGGGGTTCAGTACTGAAAAAATTCTGCAGACCATTCGGAGCTCCTGCTAGAAACCGCCTTCACCCATCGCCTTTCCGGGGTTCCCAGTACAGGCAATAGTAAAACCGCGTCCCCAGACACATCCGTCTGGCGTTGAGATTATGAATCTCCCGCATGCACCCCTTATTAGAGACGTTAAAGTGACGGCAGCTGTAGCAGGTCGTCTGAAACTCCGGGAACCGTTTCACATAGGCCGTGATTTCCTGAATTCGACGGGCCTCGTACAATCTCTGAGACAAAAGGGTTTCTTTTTCTCTTTTCTGTGTCAATGTGTGCCGGGTTGCGGCCACGATCCCCGCCACCAGGCCACCAACAATCGTCAATCGGATCACCCATAATTCAAAATATCCCGGAGAGGCCAATATGGCGGAAAGAAAATCCGCCAGGTTCAATGCCACCAATGCGGGTAACCCCACTCCTTTTACCCAGAACATCGGCTCTTTGAAGAGTTTTCCTACGTATCCCATGAGTAAATCCCTAGAAACGGATCAGATGGTCATATGGGCCACAAAAAAGGCCAAAACAGAAAGAGATGCTTTTTCTTCATGCTGTGCCCGGCAACGCATCTTCACGGCAGCCGTGCCCTCTGCCGTTGCGCCTGACGGTACGGCTTAGAATGAATCCCTTGATGATCATTCTAATGTCTGCCGGAAAAAATCGCAACAAACCTTCGGCCCTTCTCCCCGTTGACTTCGGCAGAACAAAGGCCTACAATACATGGCGTACAATGGAAAAAAAAGAAGCATACTCCTGGGCACTGAAACAGGTTCGTGCGCAGATTAAACGTCACGTAGACATCACGGCGACTCTGGCCAACACGTCGGCCATATTGAAATCGCGATTCCCTGAATACTTCTGGATCGGCTTCTATATGCTCCGGGGAGAAAAGCTCATTATGGGACCCTTTCAAGGGCCTCCGGCATGCATGCAACTGTCTCTCGATCGGGGCGTCTGCGCGGAAGCGGTCAAAACAGGCCAAACCGTACTGGTCCCGGATGTGGATAAATACAGTGGCCATGTCGCCTGTGACAGCCGTTCACGCTCTGAAATCGT
>CAYVBC010000148.1:2714-4570 GCA_964449545.1 uncultured Clostridia bacterium
AGCTTTCCCGGTGTTATCGAGCCCAATTCATGATCCCGGGATACCGCTTGCGCCGATCCCAGTGAATAAGCCCGCAGCGCTTCCACCAGCGAAATCGCCTCCTCTGAAAACCACCCTTGCTCCCCGGGATTACCGGTCTCAATATTGCGCCGCTCCACAGAAGAGTACAGGCCTCTTCTTGGGTCCAGGGGCTCAATGGGCCAGTCCGTTCCAAAGGCCAGGATCGCACCGCTGTTCAGAAAGGAACGCCACCGGTATCCCTGACGAGCTCTTTCATGACCGATTCGATCCTCAACAACCAGAAGGTCGGAAGTACAATGGGTAGGTTGCATGCTGGCAACCACCCCCATCTTTTTATAGCGAACCAGGTCGCTGTCCCTGACAAATTGTGAATGCTCGATTCTGTGCAGCAGATTCCGTTTTCCAAACCTGGATTGCGCTTTTTCCACCGCATTCAAGACAAGATGGACTCCTCGGTTGCCAATGGCATGAACGCCCACCGGCCAATTATGACGATGGGCCTCAGCCACCAAGGCATTGAATCTGTCTACCGGATGGATCAGGATACCGCGGGATTCCGGTCGGTGGATATAGGGACTAAACATGGCGGCGGTGGCAGAACCGATGGTTCCATCGATAAAGAGCTTAAGGAACGCAACCCGGACAAAGGAATTCCCCTGGTTGTGTGACAGCCCTGCATTACAATATTCCTTCAGATGCTCTCCGTCCAGCCATACATGGAACCGAAGGGAAAGGGTACCCTTACCCGCCATTTCCTTTAACCTTTCGATCAACGCCACACTTCCGGAAGTGGTTACGCTGGTGAGGCCCAATTGGTTCGCATGGCGGATCCCGTCCAGTAATGGATCCCGGCGGACGCCTCCCGGAACCGCCATCGCGGGCCCGGTGACCTTTTCAACCAGATTTTCCGCGGTTTCCTTCAGAATGCCGGTGGCTTCCCCATTTTGATCCCGCTGAATCTCTCCCCCCGGCGGATCCGGTGTGTTTCTGTCAATGCCGGCCATCCGCAAGGCCATGGAGTTCACCCATACGGTGTGCCCGTCCACCCGGCTGATAATTACAGGGTTGTTCGGAGCAACCCGGTCGAGGTCGAGGCGTGAGGGCCATTGCTTATCCGGAAAATATGCATGGTTGAAATGGTATGCCCGGATTAATGCGCCGACAGGTGAGTTCCGAACCGCCTCACGGATCTTCATCTGAACCTGGATCAGGTTCATGTACCGGAGGCTGAGGCGCTCTGTAATGACTTTGGCTCCCGACTCAAAGTGCAGATGGGCATCATGCAGGCCCGCAACCACGGTTCCGCCATGAAGCTGTACCACCCGGGTTTTCGGTCCCGCCTGTCTGCGTAAAACGACATCCTTTTCTATTGCGATAATTTTACCATTTTCTATGGAAATCCCCCCCTCGAAAGGAATGGCGGCCTCACCGGCAATAATTTTTCCACCAACCAGTATCAGATCCGGATAACGGTTCTCCGCAGGGATAACGCCCATGCATAAACCCAGAGCAACCATCAGAAGCGGGATTCTTTTATTCATCATACCTCTCTCCTCTTCGATCTATTTCCTTCGGATCTATTCTGATGGCCGGGAAGGAACACCCATTGCCCACTTTTTCCCCTGTTCCAGGGAGAGCCATTGCCGAGCAAATTTATTCACTTCTTCCGGAGTCACACTGAGCAATTGATTAAAAGCCATGATTCGTTCCACCCCCAGTCCGTTGCAAAAAAACTCCGCCATTCGCCAGGCTCGCTCTCCTTTGGACTGAAGGCCTCTAAGCCATGCGACCAGCTCCAATCTCCGGATCACTTCCAATTCCATGGGAGGGATCCC
>CAYVBC010000149.1:0-4551 GCA_964449545.1 uncultured Clostridia bacterium
CAGGAACTTGGAGAATTCAAACTCCATGGTATTTCAAAACCGGTCAAAGCCTATACAGTTCAGAAAAAAAAGGGGGGAAAATGAAAAAAAAATGGATCGTTCTACTGCTTCTGCCAATACTGGTTTCCTGCGCGAAGAACTCCCGGACAGCTCCCGGACAACTGGCACCCGGATCACCAGAATACATCCTGAACGAAGGCGTATTCTACCTGAACCAGGGAGATGTAGAAAAGGCCCGGAACAAACTGCACCTGGCATTGAAAAAGAAACCGAACCTGAAACGGGCGCACTATTCCCTGGGCATCGTGTACACCTACAAAAGGGATTTTCCCAATGCCATCAAGTACTTCAACAATGTCCTGTCCATGGACCCCGGATCCTGGGACGCACACAATTTCCTGGGCCTCGTTTATACGGAGACCGGACAGTTCGAACTGGCGAAGGAGCATCTGCTCAAAGCGGCGAATGCGGAGAAATATCGGACACCGGAAAACGCCTATGTGAACCTCGCCATGCTTGAGATCAAACGGGAACAATATGACAGCGCACTGAGGTACGTGGACATGGGGCTGTTGAAAAATCGTACTTTCGCGCCGCTGCACAACATCCGGGGAATCGTACTGGAAAAACAGGGTAACCTGGAATTGGCGCTGTATCACTACAACAAGGCCCTTTCCTCTCTCACGGAAGAGGATGTCAGCATACTCATCAATGTGGGGCGAGTACACTTGCAGATGAAACACAAGAACAAGGCCCTCAACGCGCTTGAAAAGGCACTGGGACTCTCTAAAAACGACGCCGTCACGAAACAGATCCAGGATATGATCCGCAAGGTGGAAGAAACGGAATAAGGCGGATTCGCCCCCGGAATCAATGGGGCTGAATTTCAAACATTCCCACCGAACCCGGAACCTCCGCCGGAATCATGTGCAGGCGGTAGTAATGACGCATCCCACGTTTGCGATATTCCGGATCCTCCATTTTCCACTCCACGCCATTGCCCGTTTCCGCGGTTTTGTCGAAAAGCTTCAGGGTGAAAGGAACCGACCCACCCCCTCTCCAGAACATCTTCAATTGACGAACGGGTTTCAACGTGACCAGCGTGAATTCATAGGAACTCTTCGGCTCCAGCATGAATTCCCGGTGTTCCACTCTGCGCGGGCTGTGCGAAGCGCCCATGAAACGATGCGGGATCATATCCGGTCCAGCGACCAGGGTCGGGTTATAATCCGGTATCCGGGGCAGGATGACGGCAATGGTCAGGAGGGCGGCAAGGAAAAGGGCAACGGTCACGCGGCCCGCCCGGAGCCCGCGACGCATGGGGATCAGGGCCAAGGCGATCAGGAGAAGCAGAAATCCGATCCAGAAAATATTCGGCCACCAGGACCAGTTCCCCGGCACCTTGGCGAATGAGGGAAGCAACGAATCGATCCTCAGCCCCAGGGGACTCCACAACTGGAAGAGAAGTCCCGGGCGCAGGGGGATGTTGTGCGTGGTCGGCTGGTAGAGTGTCCAGGGAGCAGAAATCTGGAACAAGGTGACACCCACTCCATAGAGGGGAAGCCATCGCCAGGCCACCCGGCGCATCCATTCATTCCGGCCCTCCTTCAGGTAGACCATCACAAATACCAGCAGGATCCAGATCACAGGTACCAACGGACGCGCCTGGGGAGATTGCCCTCCCCTGTGGCTCAGAAACGCGTAGTTGAAGACAAAAAAAGCCGCGGGCAGGGCCAGCAGCAGGTGCACAACGTATTTCCTCCAGCGCCTCAGTGCCAGGAAGAGTCCGGGGAACGCGAAGAAAAACAGGGGCGCATAGGGAAGAAGTCCGTCTCTCTGGTCGAGGAAATAGTCCAGCAGCGTTTCAAGTCGCAGACTGTGGGGAATGAGATTGAACACCACATTGGAAAAATTCTGCTTCTGGGAATAGTTCATGTACACCGACATGGGAGAGAAATTCCCATACGCGTGGTACAGGAAGGCGAACAGCAGCAGCTGCCCCAGTATCGGAAACAGGATCAGACGGAAAGTCGAATTGAGATCCCGCTTTCTCAAGAAAACGAACGCGAACCCGGCCACGAATCCCCAGGTAAACACCGCGTACTTGACCCCCCAGAAAAAAAGCAGGGAGAGCAGGAATCCGGCAATCAGTATATTTCTTCGGCGTCTCTTCTCCCCATACAGGAGGAGATACAGAGCGGCCAGTATGATCAGCAACACCTGACTTTCCGGATAAAGATGGATGGAGTGAAAAAAGATTGGAGGTGTAAACAAGATGATCATGGCCACCTGGATGGCCCGGAAGCGATTCTTCATCAGGCGCAAAGCGAAAAGATAGACCATCAGCGGAATGCCCGCGCCGAAAAGGGCCATCCATAATCGGGACATGAAGACCCACCAAACCGGATTCATGGGAATCCGGGCCAGAGGGGCCAGGGTCAGGGCCAGTCCGGGGAGATGGATGGAATAGATGTACTTTCCGGAGGGCGGCGGCAGATCGGGGCGGAAACGCCGGGCTTCGAAACGGGCGTCACGCCACCCGAAATACCCGTGAATGCCCATGTTCGCTTCCGGGAGGTACTGGCGATACTGGCGCTCTCCGTACTGGTTGGCCACATTCAGATCACCATCCCGCGCAATGGATTGCGCCAGCACCAGGTAATGGGGTTCGTCTCCCAGCAGGGGAATCCCTTTTTGAGTCATGATCGCGGCACCGGCCCCCAGTAAAACCCATGAAATCAGGTAAATGGACACCAGGCGTCGACGAAGGGGGAGCCGGTGAAACGCCAGGATCCATCCCCGCAACCGCTTACTGCGTGCCAGGAAGCGGAACAGCATCAGGACACAGATCAACAGGGCAAGGAAATTAACGCGCTTCGAAAACTCCACCGCGTCCCAGTAGAACAAGCGTGCCGGCCAGACAAAAATCCCCAGCCCCATGGCCTGGTAGTATCCATGAATCCGCCGCGTACCGGGAATCCGGGAAAGCGCCGGAATGGCCAGGCAGAGGGGAATCATCACCGCGAAGAGTATATTCAGGTAGGAGAATTGGGTCAGCAGTGACGCGAGCCCCAGTGTCGGGAGCATCCAGTAATAATAGCGATTCAGTTTTTTGGGCATCAGAGTGAATCATTATCGCACACCCGCATCGTTACTGGCAATCCATCGGGATTTGATAATATTCATTTTTTTCTGAGATATCGGCTCTTCTTTTCCCACTGAAGATGTGGAAAGGAGGAGAGAATGAAAAGGAACGCTTTGGTATTTATGTGTATTTTGGCCATGGGTGTACTTTTCGTGGCCACTGCATTGCCCGGAGCAAGTGCGGACCTGTTCCCCACGATCAAGTGCCCCGGAACGGCGACACCCGGCCAGGATCTGGGCACAAGCATCAAGGTCATGGTTGAAAACAGGGGGGATGTGCCCGCCGCGCGCTTCGCCGTTGACCTGGTGCTTTCATCGGATCTGACCGTACCTATGAAGTATGCGGTCTATTCCGCTACCTTCAAGGAGGACTGCCTCCTCCTGGGAGGACGGGAACACGAAGAAAATCTGGCCCCGCACACCACCCGTTCTGTCACCCTATACGGAAACAACCGTATCCCGGCTGACACGCCTCCCGGTGTTTATTATCTCGCAGCAGTCATTGATCCCGGAAACGAAGTCAGTGAATCCAATGAACGCAATAACATCGCTTTCTGCCGCATCACCATAAAGAAAAAAGCGATGCTCGGAACACTCAAGCCCGGTTCCATGAATCTCATGAAGAGACTGAAAACCCCGGAACAGATTTCACCCGAAAACGGATCTCTCATGAAACACTACCCACGAACGGTAAAACTGCGTTGGAGGGCCATACGCAATGTCCGCTACGACGTCCAGATCGATTGTCTTCACTGCCGCCAGTCCGGCCAATGGGACAGTGAGAATGGTCCCGCCTGGAAAAGCGCTTCCGGGCTGGAGAATCCGAATTACGATTTTGTCTTTGTGGGGGACAACAAGGGCCGCTGGCGGGTACGCTCCACCCGGGGAAATATGAAGAGCGCCTGGAGTCCCTGGTGGTATTTCCGATTTAACACTTCCACGGCGGCAATCAAAAAGCCCGACCTGGGAATGTACGGTTTCCTCAAGCTGGGGAAGAACAAGCGACTGGTCAAGTGGGGTCAGTCGATCACACTGACACCTGCGGACGCGACCCTGATTTCAAACGGAAAGCCCGCCTTCGAAGTCTACTACGCCTGCAGGGAGTTCAACAACATCGCCGCGGGCCCCTTTCTGAACAAATTGTTCTTCAACGGCAACCTGGTGAGCAAACAGACAAACCTCAACCTGGGACCCGGGGAGATCCGTCCCATCCACACACAGGCCTACCTGGGCCCCCAGAATGGCCGTCTGAAAATCAATGTTGACGCGGACAACAACGTAGCGGAGACCCGGGAAGACAACAACTTCAACTTCTTCGTTAAACTGAAATTCAAAGGATTCCCCGCCGTCCGCGCGCTTCCGGACCTGGTGGTAAAAGATATCAGAACCATTGAAGACTGCAAGATG
>CAYVBC010000150.1:0-4548 GCA_964449545.1 uncultured Clostridia bacterium
CAGAACCTCGACCTCAACCGTGATTTTCTGAAGCTGGAATCTCCGGAGGTTCGCGGGCTGGTTTCGGTCCTGCGTGAGTGGGACCCGGTCCTTTTTCTGGATCTGCACACCACCAATGGTTCCTACCACCGGGAACCGGTAACCTTCACCACCCTTTCCAACCCCAACACGGACCCTGTACTGCGCGATTACATGTGGAATCAATTTTTCCCCGCTGTCCAAAAAATTCTCAAAGCGGAATACGATGTAGACAGTGTGCCATACGGTAATTTCGTCGACCGGAAGAATCCGGAAAAGGGATGGCGGAATCATGCTTTCGAGGCCCTGTATTCCACCAATTACGTCGGTCTCCGGAACCGTTTTTCAATCCTGGACGAGAACTACTCCCATGCGGATTTCCGAACACGGGTTCATGGATGCCACGCTTTCCTACGCTCCGTGATCCGCCATTCCGATACCCACATGAAGGAGATGAAGGCGCTTACCCGGGAAGCGGACATGCGTGCCGCGCAAAAATACAGGAAAACCGATTTCATCCTCGACTACGAGGTTGTCCGGCTATTTGATTTCACCCTCAAGAGTTACCAATTCAAGATCGAGAAAATTCCGCCTGAAGAGCGACACCGCTATCCGCCATGGATTGGGGATGCGCTTGTTAAACCAATGGAAAAGCACCGCGATTATTCCCTAACCTACTATGCGGCCACCAAGCCCACACGGGTCCAGTCCCTTCCGGACGGCTATATCCTACCCGCCACCCTTCCGGAAACCGCGGCCCTTCTCAAAAGGCATGGGCTGGTTGTGGAGATCCTGCAGGCACCGGTGAAGATGGATGTGGAGGTGTTTGACCTGTCGGAAATCACGAACCTCCCGCGACTCTACCAGGGGCATCTGCCCATGAAGCTCAAGGGGAAATACAGGCGGGAAACCCGACTCGTGGAAAAAGGTGCGTACTGGATTGCCATGGATCAGCCTTTGTCCAGGCTTCTCGCGGAGTTACTTGAGCCGGAGGCCTCTCACGGCCTGGTTCAGTGGGGGCATTTCAACCGGGTCATTCAGCGCCAGTGGTCCCGAAAGCCAGGTCAGTATCCCGTCCTGCGCGTGCCTTCGGGAACCCCCCGTCCGGCCCTCATGGCGAATTGACTGGCAGCAGGGTATCACACCACCAGGCGTACGGCGACTGCCGCAAGCGTAGCCACGATCAGGCTGAGTACCGCGGATGCGATGGCGATCCGCGATCCGAACTCCTTCCAGAGAACGACGAATGTTGAAAAGCATGGGAAATAAAGTGTCACGAATACGACAAATACCATGACCTGGCCGGAAGTCATGGGGAGCTCAGCAATTGTAGCGACTCCCAGGGCCGCGGTGGCCATGACCAGAATCAACTCCTTACGGAAGAATCCAAACAGCAATGTCGCACCCAGAGCGACGGGTAGACCGAGAACCGTTTCCATCAAGGGCGCGAAAAGGCGATTAATCTCCGTTCCGATCCCCGCGTAATCCAGCCATTCCATGACAATACTGCCACCCACCAGGAAAGGCACGGCAAAAAAGATGAACTCACGCATCATGGTCCATGTTTTACTGAGGGAAACGGACGCGGAGGGGATCCTCAGGTCCGGAATTTCCAGCACGAGACCGGTGGGGCGGCCCATGAAAAAGGTCAGGAATTTTCCTGTTATGCCCACCACCAGGGCCACCAGCAGGTAGATCAGTAACGCGGCCAGGGGGCCCGCGAATGCGGCGGTCAACGCGAAGATTACGGCCGTGCGGGCCGAACAGGGTATAAAGGGGATCAGCAAAGCCGTCAGGGTTCGATCCCGACGGTTCTCAATGATCCGGGAGCCGTAGATGGCTGGAACGGAGCACCCCAGCCCCATGATGAAGGGTGCCACGGATTTCCCATGCAGTCCGATCCGATGCATGATTCCATCCATGAGGAAAGCCATCCGCGCCAGGTACCCGGTATCCATGAAGATGGAGGTCAGAAAGCTCAGAGGAAGAAAGTATGGCAGCACAATACCCAGGGATCCGGCAACGCCCTGGTACACTCCGGTCAGGGTGCGCCACCAGAATGGGGCCGTATGTTTCAACCCGGCAAAAAGGGGGGGGATCCGCTCCAAGGGTGGCGCGATCCAGGATGAAAGCAGGTTGCCAATCCCGAAAATGAGGGTAAAAAACAGCATCAGGTAGATCCACATGAAAAAATGGCCGGCCACCGGATGGAGCAGATACCGGTCCATCCTCTCCCGCAGGGGACGGGAACGGCGGTCCACGAAGTGGGAAATCTCCTCCGTGATTTTCATGGCCAGGTGATGTCGCTCGTAAGAAACGGCTTCATAGCTGTCCGTTTTATGCGATTCACTGATCTGCCGCCGCATCTTCTCAACGGGTTTCTCCATTCCCCGGGAGATCTCTCTGGGAACGCAATCCGGATTCTCCAGGAGCTTGATGGCATAATACCGGGGCACCCCCCTGCGCGCGGAGGGTACACGGGGGGCGATCTCCTTCTCCAGACCCCGCACCATTTCTTCCATGTGCGAGGTATATTCCAGCACCACGGGTTTTTCACATCCGGACACGAGGCAGCGGTACGCGGTTTCCACCAGTCTTGTCACACCCTTCCCGTACAGGGCCGATGTGGTCCGGACCTTGACACCCAGTTTCTCTTCCAGTTTCTCCGGGTATACTTTCAATCCCTTGCGCTCGGTTTCATCCCACATGTTGAGCGCAATCACCATGGGAATGCCCATCTCCGCGAGTTCCACGGTCAGCTCCAGGCTGCGGGAAAGGAGTGAGGCATCGACCACATTGACGATCAGGTCCACGTCCTGGTCCATCAGGAAACGGAAGGTTACCTGCTCCGCTTCATCACCGGGATTCAGTGAATATACCCCGGGCAGGTCGATGAGGTGGAAGATCCTCCCCCGGGCCACCATGTCACTGCGGCTGATCTCAACCGAGGTTCCGGAAAAATTGGAGGCCGCCACCTTCCGGTCGGCCAGTACGTTGAAGAGGGTGCTTTTTCCTGAATTGGGCTGACCCACCAGTGCGACAGTGAATTCCTTCTTCATACTGAAACGATGATTTTCTGAGCCAACCCCCGTCCGATGGCGATTTTGGATGCCTTCTGGGTGACGTTGCGGATCAGTACAGGCCCCCAGTTGGCGACATTGTACTTGATCAGGCGGTCACCGGGATGGATCCCCATGGATATCAGGCGGCGCCTGGGAACCGGGCCGGCCTGGATGTCCACGACCGTCATTTCCTTTTGCGCTGGCGCATGAAGTAAATCTATCTGGTTCATGATATTTTTCCATTAAACCAAATATAATAGAGATATTCGCCCGGCAAGTCAAGGGAAAAATACATACTTGACAAATCACTTCTCCCGTTTGATACGGAACTTCCGGACAATCCAAACAAGCCGGAATGTCAACGATGATTGGATCAGAAGCGGTCGATCACCTTGATGCCGGTCCAGCCGAAGTTATCCATGGAGACCAGCGCATCCAGAGATTCCTCCAGGGTGATCGTTCCGTTGATCAGCTTTTTCGGCTCCAGTTTTCCCGATTGAATCATGGCGAACATCTCCGTGTACCGGAAGGCCTGCATGCCGTGGCTGCCCAGGATCTCCAGTTCCTTTGAGATGACCTGGTCCATGGGAAGGGCGGGACGACTCTGATCTCCGGCCATCAGGCCGATCTGGATATGCCTGCCTCGTTTACGCAGGTTGGCAATGGAGTTGAAACAGGTCACGGGATTGCCCAGGGCATCCAGAGAAACATGCGCGCCTCCGCCCGTGATATCCATGATGGCAGCCACCACATCGGTATCGCCCGATCCGTTCACCGTGGCCACCGCGCCCACATCCCGGGCCAGTTTCAAGTGGTCTTCCTTGATGTCCACGCCCACCACATTGGCGCCCAGGGCATTGGCGATCATGATGGCGGAGAGGCCTACGCCTCCACATCCGTGAATGACCACCCATTCTCCCGCGGAAACCTTCGCCTGGTCAACGATACCCCGGAATGAGGTGACGAATCGGCATCCCAGGCTGGCCGCGGTTACATTGTCAATATCTTCAGGCAGGGCCACCAGGTTGACATCCGCGTAATCCAGGGCCACATACTCTGCGAAAGATCCCCAGTGGGTGAATCCGGGCTGGGACTGGTAGTCACAGATCTGGTGGTTTCCGGTTGCGCACTGTGGGCAGGATCCACAACCGCAGACAAAGGGAACGGTGACCCGGTCACCTAACTTCCAGTTTTTTACATCACGACCCATCGCTGAAATTTCTCCGGCCAGTTCATGGCCAGGCACGTGGGGAAGAGTGATATCCGGATCATGACCCATCCAGCCGTGCCAGTCACTGCGGCACAGGCCGGTTGCCTTGACCTCGACAACCACACCATGATTTTTCGGTGTTGGATCCGGCAGGTTCCGAATGGAAAGGGGTTTCTGAAATTCTTCGTAATACGCAGCTCTCATCGTGGTCCTCCTTCAGTCTTCATTGTAACCTTGCGACGGTTAACGAACGTGTTC
>CAYVBC010000151.1:0-4529 GCA_964449545.1 uncultured Clostridia bacterium
AGCTGGAATCGCTGGATCGAGCCCTGCTTTTCATTGATGAAGTCCACAACCTGGTGGGCGCGGGTGCTGTTTCAGGCGGTTCCATGGATGCGGCAAATATCCTGAAACCGGCTCTGATTTCGGGTAATCTGCGTTGTATCGGTTCCACGACCCATGAGGAGTACCGAAAGTATTTTGATAAGGATCGAGCACTCTCCCGAAGGTTCCAGAAGATCGAAGTACCCGAACCCACAAGAGACCATACCATGGAGATCCTGCTTGGATTGAAAGAGAAATATGAGGCCCACCATGGTGTGGTGTACTCCATCACGTCGCTGCGATCCGCGGTGGATCTGTCCGACCAGTATATTAACGACAGGCACCTGCCCGACAAGGCCATTGACGTCATGGATGAAGCCGGCGCCCGCGTGCGGTTGAGAAACTTCAGATCCGGGAAAAATCGTTCCCGAATCAACCGTCATGATGTGGAGAAGGTCGTGGCCGCAATGGCCCGGATCCCTGCACGTACTGTATCCACGACGGAAAATCGTCGCCTTGAAATGCTTGAGACATTGTTGAAGGAAGTGGTTTTCGGCCAGGATGAGGCTGTTGAAGCCGTGGCGGAAGCGGTCAAACGTTCACGTGCCGGATTCAGGGAGCCGGACAAACCCGTGGCTTCCCTGCTGTTTGTCGGTCCCACGGGAGTCGGCAAGACGGAGCTGGCGCGCCAACTGGCTGAGGCTATGGGTATCCCCCTGTTGCGTTTTGATATGAGCGAATACCAGGAGAAGCATACGGTGGCGCGCCTGATCGGGGCCCCTCCGGGGTATGTGGGATATGAAGAGGGAGGTCTCCTGACCGACGCGGTCCGGCGTTCTCCGCATTCCGTACTGTTGCTGGATGAAGTGGAGAAAGCCCATGCGGATGTGTACAACACGCTGCTTCAGATCATGGATCATGCCACGTTGACGGATAACGCCGGAAAAGCCGCGGATTTCAGGAACGTGATCATTATCATGACTTCCAATGCCGGTGCCCGTAACCTGGGAAATGAGCTGATCGGTTTTGAAACCCGCCGTGTATCCGGAAAAGTAGTTCACAAGGCCGTATCCCGTCATTTTTCACCGGAATTTCGAAATCGGCTGGATGCCACGATTGTATTCAAAGGCCTGGAGCCTGTTGTGGTTGAACGTATCGTTCGCAAACAGATCCATGAGTTTGAGGCTCAATTGCGCCGCAGGCGCATCCATCTGGAAGTGACGGATGCTTGTGTGCACTGGCTTGCGCAACATGGCTATTCACGCCTGTTCGGAGCACGGGAAGTGGCTCGATTGATTGACACCAAATTGAAGCGCTATTTTATCGACGAATCTCTCTTCGGACGTTTGACTCGCGGAGGGCGAGCCAACGCGGATGTGGTTGATGATGATGTGGTGGTCCGTATCGCGTCACCGCCGAAGAAAAAAGGATAAAGCAGGAAATGCCGGTTTTCCGCCTGGACGGGTCCGTCGGATTCCCCCCCCCCCGGCTCGCGTCTCCGGAAGGCCTTCTGGCCGTGGGCGGGGACCTCACGGTTCCCCGTATTCTGGATGCATATGGAAATGGGATCTTTCCCTGGTTTTCCAAGGGGGATCCAATCCTGTGGTGGTCTCCGGATCCCCGCCTGGTACTCTTTCCCACTGAACTCCATGTGTCCCGTCGTATGAACCGGATCCTGCGGCAGGCGCCTTTTCAGCTCTCTCTGGATCGTGATTTCGAAAAGGTGATTACAACATGCGCTCTCCCCAGGGAAGATGGCTTCGGCACCTGGATTACACCCGAAATGCATGATGCATACCTCCAGCTTCACCGGGAGGGGTATGCCCACTCCCTGGAAGTATGGCGTCAGGGACGAATGGTGGGCGGAATATATGGAATCTCCCTCGGGCGTTGTTTCTGTGGTGAGTCGATGTTTTCTCTTGAACCCAACGCATCTCGATATGGTTTGATTCACATGGTTTTCTGGCTTCAGGCCCTGGGATTTACCATGATTGATTGTCAGGTTGAAACTCCGCATCTGCGCAGTTTCGGAGCCCGTACCATCTCCAGGGAAGATTTCCTGAAACGGCTTGACCATTGTCTGCAGGCGGAAACCCTGACGGGGAACTGGGGACGTCGATTCGGAAATCCTCAGGTTGATGAGGGGCCCGGAGTTCTGGGTAATCTTCGCTGATATTCAGCCATTCGTTGCCTTTTTTTGTGGATTTTGATACCATTTACAGATGAGATACTTTCGCCTCGGTTTTGCCGCCCTGGTGCTTGCGCTGGGCGTGGGGGCACTTCTATGGTTGAATCGTCCCCAGATTCCTCCGCATGGGAAATTACCGGATTTTTCCGACTTTCAACTGACTCGGGTTTTTCCGGATGGTGGGCATGTATATTTTGATTCAGGGATGACCCGCCCCGCGAATCCGGAAAAACTACTCTGGAAAGGTCACTTCGAGTTGCATGGTGATCCCAGAACCGCATTCGAATTCACCTGTTTCGGGACTGTTTTTGTTGCGGCTCCAGGTTCTTCCCTTACTTTTGATGAAGATCACCTGCGGTTGAACCTGAACTCCGGAGACTTTTCATGGACCCGGACGAATGGTAAACGGCGTGTGGAGGTGACTGCCGGTGATCAGGCAGTGGCATTGATGCTTTCTTCCCGTGGGCGATTGCAGGTATCTGATAGTGAGATCCGGGTCTGGATTTATGAAGGAGAGTCCAGCCTGACCCTGGATGGAGGCACCACGCAGCTGAGAAGCAACAGCCTGTTTGTAAAAAGTGGACGAAGAGGCTCGACGATTTTTCCCCTTCTGCCGGCACCTGCCCGGAATCATCCGCAGCGGGTGCGGATTCCCCTTTCACATCCCGATGCATCGGTGGTCAAATTCACCTGGCAGCGGGTAAACGGGGCAGCGAATTATGCATTCCGGCTGTACCCATCGCCTCTGCGTCAGACACTCCTCACCGAGCGCCGTATTCCAGGTAACCAGCTACGCCTGGACCTTATGGTATTCGGAGAGCAAAGTGATTTTTACTGGGAAGTGGCGGGAGTGGCGCAGGGGAGTGATATGCCCGGAGTCCCCACTCGACTCGGCCATGTCCGCCTGGAGGGCTCTCTACTGGGAGAAAAAAGCGTGACCCGTCCCCCTCAACTGGTGATCACCTCATTGACCGTGGGCGGAAACATGGTCCTGATCAAGGGAGAAGCGGAAAGCAATTCGCAACTCTTTGTCAATGGTGAGAAGGTTAAAGTCGATATGGATGGAAAGTTCATCCACACGATGACTTTTCGTACCATCGGTGTCAAAACCATTGAATTCCGACTTGTCGCGCCATCGGAAACAGAGACCGTGATTACTCGCGCGGTCACCATATTTGAAGAAGGAATCTGAATGAAAAAAGATAGTTTGACCTGCCGGTGGGCAGGAATCCATTGGATTGTTCCCGCCCGGTAGTCATATACAGGAGTCGCAGTTATGGGGTTATTTTCAAGAGCATATAGCTTTTTCAGTTCGGATCTGGCGATTGATCTGGGTACGGCCAATACCCTTGTATATACCCGGGAGCATGGCATTGTGTCCCGGGAACCTTCCATTGTTGCCGTGGACCGCAATACGGGAAAGATTCAGGCGGTGGGTCGTGTGGCCAAGGAGATGATGGGAAAAACACCCCAACATATTGTCGCCATTCGCCCCATGAAAGATGGGGTGATCGCGGACTTCGAGATTGCCGAAAAGATGTTGGAGTATTTTATCAAGCAGATTCGCACACGGTCTCAATTCCTCAAACCCAGGATCGTCATCGGGATCCCTTCTGAGATCACGCAGGTTGAGCGGCGTGCCGTCAAAGATGCGGCCCTGCGGGCAAGGGCGAGTGAGGTGTTCCTCATTGAGCAGGCAATGGCCTCAGCCATTGGAGCCGAATTGCCCATCACTGAGCCCGGGGGTAATATGATCGTGGATATCGGAGGGGGCACTACGGATGTGGCGGTGATTTCCCTTGCCGGCATCGTGATCTCCAAGTCAATCCGCACGGCCAGTAACGAAATGGATGAGGCCATTATCAATTACATCAAAAAGAAATACAATCTGCTTCTGGGAGAACGTACCGCGGAGCAGATCAAGATTCAGATCGGATCCGCCTATCCCCTGGATGCCCCCCTTGAGATGGAGATCAAGGGACGAGACCTTTCCCATGGAATTCCAAAAACAATCACCATCAATGACACGGAGATTCGAGAATCCCTGGAAACAGTGGTTCACGCCATCGTGGAGGCGGTCCGCAACACTCTGGAAAAAACCCCTCCTGAGCTGTCCGCGGATATCGTGGACCGTGGGGTGATCCTTTCCGGTGGAGGCTCCCTTTTGCGAAACCTGGATAAGCGCTTGAAAGAGGAAACCCAGTTGCCCGTATTCATCGCAGACGATCCCCTTTCGGCGGTGGTGCTGGGCGCGGGAAAAATCCTGGAAAATATCGACCTGCTCAGCAAGGTGGGTCAAACCTTCTGAAATCGTTTCCGGCGA
>CAYVBC010000152.1:0-4529 GCA_964449545.1 uncultured Clostridia bacterium
GGTTATGACGGCCTCTTTGTGGCCGCCGGGTATTCCACCCAGAACTTTCTGGGAATGGGAGAAACCTTCACCCTGAACCTGCAGCATGGCACCCGGTCCAAGAACTACCGTTTCGCGTTCACGGAGCCATGGCTTTTCAACTCCCCCGCTAATCTGGGAATCGATGTATTCCGCACTTCATACTCTTATCCCACCCTGTACACCCAGCATTCGGAAGGTTTCAATGTGACCACTTCCACACGATTCTGGCGGTATTGGGGAGCCAACCTGACCTACAGCCTGCAGCATATAGAAATATCAGACATCGATCCGGACCTGGATTTCAACAACCCCTATTCCTACTACTACTATACCGGAGGCAAGCGCGTTGTCTCCTCTTTGTCCCCCACTCTCTACTACTCCACCGTCGATTCCCCCATATTCCCATCCTCCGGTTCAAAGTTCCTGCTTAACTACCGCTACTCCGGCGGCTTCCTTGGAGGCGACATTGACCTCCATAAGGTCAAGTTTGAACTCGTTAAGTTCATGCCGCTCTGGCAGCGGCGTCATACCCTGGGCCTGCACCTGGTCTACCAGTTCATCAGTAATTTCGGTGAAAACGCGGTCCCCTTCTATGAACGGTATTTTCTGGGGGGCGAACGCTCAATCCGGGGCTTCGACATCTACACCATCGGACCCCGCAGTACGGATGGTTCCTACATCGTGGGCGGTACCAAGGCCTTTTTCTTTAACGCCGAATACAGCATTCCCCTGAATGAACAGGTATCCTTCGTGCTGTTTTATGATGTGGGAAACGGATACGATGAAGGGACATCCGTCAACCTGAAAGATGTGTACAAATCCATGGGTCTGGAAATCAAGGTGTTTGTTCCCATGCTCAATGTACCCTTCCGACTCATCTTTTCCTATAATCCCAGAACGCTGTACGAAGAGGAATCCAATTTCGCTTTCCGATTCGCAGTGGGCCCTTCGTTTAACTGAATGTACCCCACGGCCCGCATCAGCCTGATTTCAGGTGCGGGTCGGGACGGGCTAGAATATACTGACAAGGAGTTTACAATGAAAAGAGCGTTGACCATTGGTTTTGTCCTTGCCTCCATGACCCTGTGCGCATATGCCGAACAGAAGGTGGCGGTGGTGAATCCCCAGAAGATCCTTGCAACGACCATTCGCGGCAAGCAGGTAAGAGCCAGACTTGAGAAGATCAGCGAGGCCAAACAGGTTGAGATCAAGAAGATGGAAGCGACCATTCAGAAACTGGAAAAGGATCTCATGTCTCCCGCGCTGAACCAGGATACCCGGGAAAAGAAAGCCGCGGAACTTCAGACTCACCGCGTGAACATCAAACGTTTCGTCGAAGATTCCCAGAAAGAGTTCCAGCGCAATTACCAGAAAGAGATGCAGACCCTTTACAAGGAGATCATGCCCGTGATCCAGCAGATCGGCAAAGCCCAGGGATTTACGCTGATTCTCGATCTGAGCAGTTCCGGTGTCTCCTACTTTGACCCCGCCATTGACATCACGGACACCGTAATCCAGGCGTACGACACAAAGTACAAGGCAAAGTAATTTCTTGAGTATCTCATGAACAATATGGCTTCCATTGAGGAAATTCGCCGGTTTCTACCCCATCGCTATCCCTTTCTGCTGGTGGACCGGGTAACAAAAATCGAACGGGAGAATAACCTGATCCTGGGATATAAAAATATCACGGTGAACGAACCGCAGTTCACCGGGCATTTCCCGGAACAGGCCATTTTCCCCGGAGTTCTCATCCTGGAAGCCATGGCGCAACTGGGGGCTTACTACCTGCTGACCGAGCCGGACCGCAAGCGCAATATGGCGCTCTTCGCCGGCATTGACAAGGCTCGGTTCAAAAGGGTGGTGGTCCCCGGCGACCGCCTGGATATGGAAGTTCACCTCGTCCGGGACCGTGGCATATTCGCTAAGATGAAGGGCATAGCCACCGTGGATGGGAATTTAGTAGCCAAAGCGGAACTCATGTCCGCTCAACCTCCACAGCAATGAACAATCCCATGATCGACCCCACAGCCAAAATCAGCCCCACCGCGGTGCTGGGCAAAAATGTGAATGTTGGCGCATATGCAATTCTGGGAGACCAGGTGCATATCGGCGATGGTTCCGTGATTAAACACCACGCAATCATCGACTGCAACACGAAAATCGGCCGTGAATGCACGGTGTTCCCCTTCGCCTCCATTGGAACCGATCCACAGGATGTGACCTTCAAAGGGGAAGAGACGCATGTGGTGATCGGCGACCATAACACCATCCGGGAGTTCGCGACCATTAACAGGGGCACGGCGAAGGGCGGAGGTACGACCTCCCTGGGAGATCACAACTACCTGATGGCCTACGCCCATGTCGGCCATGACTGCAAGATCGGCAACCACACGGTCATTATCAACGGAGCCACGCTGGCGGGCCACGTGGAGGTTGAAGATCACGTCGTGATCAGCGCGCATTCATCGGTCCACCAATTTGTTCACATCGGACGTAACGCGTATATCGGTGGATATTCAATCGTTCTTCAGGACATTTTGCCCTTTGCCAAGGTATCTCAGGCCAGGGAACACTACTCCCTGTATGGGCCCAACTCCATCGGCATGATGCGCAACGGAATCTCCAGGGAATTCATTTACAAGGTGAAGGATATTTTCCGCATCATCTTCAGCTCGGATCTGAATACCACGCAGGCCCTGGAACGAATCCAGACCCTCTACCCGGACAGCGAGGAAGCAAAGATCATTGCGTCTTTTATTCAGAAAACCCGGCGTGGAATACTGAAGAACTTCGTACACAAATAACCGGAATGTTTCTCCGGTTCGGAGATGATCCCCATGAACCCAGAAGCTGCTGAACAGATCCTCCGCATTGGTGTGGTGGGAATCGGATCCATGGGTAGAAACCACTTGAGGGTGGTTGATTCACTGCCCGGCATGACAGTTGCGGCTATCGCTGACACCAACCCCCAGAGCCTGTCTGACGCATCCGTTTCATCCACCCCGCCTGCATTCACTGATTACCGGGAGATGCTTCCCCTTGTGGACGCGGTCATGGTATCCACACCCACGGAAAGTCATTTCGATGTGGCCGGTTTCTTTCTGAAACAGGATCGGCATGTGCTCATCGAAAAACCCCTGGCCCGCAACCTGGAGGAGTCGGATGAACTGATCCGGCTCTCCCGCGAGCGGAACCTGGTTGTGGGGGTCGGGCATCTGGAACGCTTTAACCCGGCGGTTGAAACCATTCAAGGGCTGATTCATCGTCCACGCTTCATCGAGATCCAGCGCCTCGGCTCCTTTTCACCCCGATCCCTGGACGTGGATGTCATCCTCGACCTGATGATCCACGACCTGGATATCATCCTTCACTGGGATCAATCCCCGGTGCGGGAGATCCGCGCGGTGGGCATCCCGATCATCTCTTCTCACATCGACATTGCCAATGTGCGTCTTGAATTCCAGTCCGGTCTGGTGGCCAACGTCACGGCCAGCCGCGTTTCGCAGAAGAAAACCCGAAAATTGAGGGTATTTCAGAAAAATCGCTATATCTCCCTGGATTACCAGCACCGAACCGTAAAAAGCTACTCCCTGGCGGGAACGGAGATCCGGGAAGAGATGCCCGAGGTGCCCGACCAGGAGCCCCTGGGCAATCTCTGGCGCCGTTTCAGGGATTCAATCCTGTGGGGAAAAGACCTCAACGTCAGCCCCGAAGACGCACGGAAGGCACTGGATCTTGCTCTGCGTATTTCCGGTTGCATTCAGGAGGGGTTTCCCCATCAACTCTCTGATCAATGACCTGATCGGTAAGAAGGTCTTCCCCGGCATCGCCGTGCTGGCGGGACGCGATCTGGATATCCTGTTTGAACACCATGCCGGTTTTCGATCCCTGACTCCCCTCTCCGAACCCCTGACTTCAGAGACCCTGTTCGACACCGCCTCTTTAACCAAGCCACTGGTCACTGGATTGCTCACCGCGATCCTGATGGATCGAAATCAGCTCCATCTCCAGGACCCGGTCGCCCGGTTCCTCCCGGAATTTCCCAATCCGGATATAACCATCCACCACCTGGTCACCCATACTTCAGGCACTCCCGACTGGCACCCCATGTACCTGGAAAACCGGCCCTACCTGGAGACCTTGATCCAGATGGCCAGAAACGCCCGCCCCGGCAGAAGGGTCGAGTATTCCTGTCCTGGATTCATTCTATTGTTCCACGTACTGGAGAAAATCACGGGCCATGACCTCCTCGCCGTGGCCTCACGCGAAATATTCTCTCCGCTGGGTCTTGAAAACACCTTCCTGAAGGTGCCCATCAATCGCCACTCCCACTGCGCGGCAACTGAGACGGGAAACGCCTACGAACGTGAGCTGGTCCGCAAGCGGTTTCCCCACCTGCTGAAGCGGGATTTTTCATGGCGAACTGAGGTGATTCAAGGAGAAACCCATGATCTCAACGCTCATTTCATGGGCGGGTTCGCCGGAAATGCCGGGCTCTTCTCCAC
>CAYVBC010000153.1:0-4521 GCA_964449545.1 uncultured Clostridia bacterium
GGATCGGGAAAATCAGAACGAATCCTGGCGGCTGCCGCGTCCAACGCCTGCATGATCTTCATTGGGCCTCCGGGAAAATGATCCCATATTCACCATCGGATGTGAAGACAAAATGAGAATCAAAGTCGGATTGACTTTTATTTCCTCATCACCTAGAATAATCTGCGTTCCGCCAGACCATGCCATGCCACAAAAAAAAAAGCGATTGCTTGAAATCGCGCGCGATGCGCAAAAAAACGCATATGCCCCCTATTCCCGATTTGCCGTGGGCGCGGCCGTATTGTCCTCTTCAGGAAAGATATATTCCGGAGCCAACGTGGAGAACGCTTCCTATGGCCTGACATGCTGCGCGGAGCGCAACGCGATATTTCAGATGGTCAGTGCGGGAGAAACCCGTTTTTCGGATCTGCTGGTCATCGCCGACACGGATTCTCCGGTCAGGCCATGTGGCGCCTGCCTGCAGGTGATGGTTGAATTCGCCTGCCCCGACAGCCGGATTCTCATGGTCGGCAAACAGGAAATACTGGAAGAACGAAGCCTGAAAGAGCTGATCCCCATGGCCTTTATTCCAGGAACCGAGGAGAAAAAGGGATGATGCCCGTAAATGAAATTGCCCGACGCATTGATCACACGCTGCTGAAACCCGATTCCAGTGAAAGATCCATCCGGCGCCTGTGCCAGGAAGCCCGCCGTCACGGATTCGCATCCGTATGTATTCTCCCGCACTACGTTTCTCTCTCCCACGAAATCCTTGGAGATTCACCGGTCCATGTTTGTACGGTAATTGGATTCCCCCTTGGAGCCAATCGAACATCCATCAAAGCGGCTGAAGCGGAGCTGGCTGTTGCGGAAGGAGCCAGGGAAATCGACATGGTCATGAACCTCGCGGCCTTCCGCTCCGCGGATTTGAACCTGGTTCAGAATGATATCCGCAGCGTTGTGCGTGCCGCCCAATCGGGCATTGTGGTTAAGGTCATCCTGGAAACCGCCCTGCTGAATGAATCGGAAATCCGCACGGCCTGCCGATTGGCCCGTGATGCCGGGGCGCACTACGTAAAAACATCCACGGGTTTCGGCCCGGGTGGCGCCACTCCAGAAGCGGTACGAATCATGAAGTCTGAAGTTAAAAATCATATGGGGGTCAAAGCTTCCGGGGGAATCCGCTCCCTTGAAACCGCTCTGCAGATGATTGAAGCCGGTGCGGACCGATTGGGAACCAGTGCAAGTCTTGACATCATTGCTTCCGTGAACCCGTAAACAATGGATATCGCTCCCACTGACCTGATTCGGATCAAACGGGACGGCGGAGAGTTAAGCGAGAGAGAGATCCTGACTTTCATCGAAGGCGTCACCTCCGGAGACATGTCGGATCCTCAGGTTGCGGCGATGCTCATGGCGATTTTTCAAAATGGATTGTCCCGGGGGGAACTGAACAACCTCACAACCGCGATGACTCATTCCGGTGAAGTCCTTGACCTGTCCGGGATTGATCCTCCCAGGATCGACAAGCACAGTACCGGCGGTGTCGGGGATAAGGTCAGCCTCATTTTTGCTCCGCTGATGGCCTCACTGGGGATCCGGGTTCCCATGCTGTCCGGACGCGCCCTGGGTCATACGGGAGGAACCCTGAACAAGTTGGAATCCATTGCCGGATTGCGGGTGGAAATCCCCGCGCATGAATTCAGGGAAACCTTAAAACGCTGCGGAATGGCCATCGCGGCCGCCACACCGGATCTTGTTCCGGCGGATCGCCGCATATACACACTGAGGGATGCCACGGCTACGGTGGGACACATTCCTCTGATTGCCAGCAGCATCATGAGTAAAAAGCTGGCGGTCAAGGCGGACGGGCTTGTTCTTGACGTCAAAACCGGAAGTGGCGCCTTTGCGAAAACCCAGGAAGATGCCCTCTCGCTCTGTTGTACAATGGTGGAAATGGGGCAAAGCGTCAACCGCCCCGTAATCGGGCTGGTCACCCGCATGGATCAACCATTGGGTCGAACGGTGGGAAACGCACTTGAGGTAAAGGAAGCGCTCCAGGCCCTTCGGGGAGAGGGTCCGGATGATCTGATGGAAGTCACTTTTACTCTGGGCGAGTCCGCGCTTCAACTGGCGGGAATGTGGAAAAACCAACAGAATGCGCAGCAGATGCTTTCCGATGCCATTATTTCCGGAAAGGCTTTTTCAGTTTTCCGGGAGTGGGTCATCGCCCAGGGAGGTGACCCTCGATACTGTGACGATCCTCAACGCCTGGCCCAGGCGGATGAAGCCTTCGTCTTTACGGCCCCGCGGGATGGATACCTCACTGTGCTTGACGCCCTGGAAGTCGGGCTTGCGGCAATGGAAACCGGGGCCGGACAAAGGCACCGGGGGGATCAGATCGATCCAGGCGCAGGACTGATTATTCATCAGAAACCCGGGGACAATGTCAGGAAGGGGCAGCCACTGATCTCTGTTTTCTGTTCAGATCACCGTCGAATCTCCGGGATTCAGCAACATCTGAACAATGCGACCCAGATCTGCGATCAGCCGCCACCGCCCGAAAAGCGCATTCTCTATCGCGTTGACGCCAGTGGAATTCACATCCTCTGACCCTGCCGGTGACGCTTTATCCCAGCAGTATACCCGCCAGAGTGGCGGATAACAGCGTTACCAGGCCCCCTCCCAGAACCGCACGCATTCCGAGGGCCGCGATCTCCCCTTTCCGTGAAGGCGCCATCGGGCCAATTCCGCCAATCTGAATGCCGATTGATGAAAAATTGGCAAAGCCGCAGAGCGCATATGTCGCCATGATAATTCCCTTTTCCGACATGAGGCCCTGCTTGATCAGATCCACAAGGTTGACATATGCAACAAACTCATTCAGTACGATCTTGGTTCCAAACAGGCTGCCGAAGTTCATCGCGTCCGCTGCCGGAACTCCGATTCCGATGGCAAGATACTTCAGTAATACGCCGAGCATCAATTCCAATGACAGGGGATGACCGAATTGAAGCTTGAGCCATGCGTTGATGCCGGCCAGGTCGCCCAGTGACAGCAACAGGTAGTTACCCAGGTAGACAAAGGCGATGAACACAATGAGCATGGCACCAACGTTCAATGCCAGCTTGAGGCCCTCCGCTGCACCCGACGCGGCCGCATCCACCAGGTTGGACGCTTCCTGTTCCACCCGCATGGTGACCCGACCCTTTGTTTTCGGCTCACCCGTCTCCGGAATCAGCATCTTTGAAATCACCATGGATGCCGGAGCGGCCATTGCGCTTGCGGTGATCAGATGAACGGCGAATTTCAGTTGTGCCTGGGCCAGAGGAATGGATTGGGCTTCCGCCAGCGCCCTGCCCAGCAGTTGGATATAGCTGGCCATGACTCCGCCGGCCACTGTGGCCATTCCACCCACCATGATGGTTAATAACTCCGAACGGGTCATATGGGCAATGTAGGGCCGGACCAGGATCGGAGCCTCCGTCTGGCCGATAAAGATGTTGGCTGTATTGGAAAGAGATTCCGCACCGCTGGTCCCCATCAGTCGGGACATGAATACCGCCATGCCCCGAACAATCGCCTGGAGTACGCCCAGGTAGTACAGAACCGCGGTCAATGAGGCAAAAAATATTATGGTGGGCAATACCTGGAAAGCGAAAAAGAAACCCAGACTGTCTGAGCCGGCATTCACGGCAAGCCGCCCGAACACAAATACGGACCCTTCCGTGATAAAACCCAGCACCGTTACCACAGCCCCGCCCAGCCAGTTCACCATCGCTTTGGGCCAGCCAAGCAGAAAGAACCATTTGCCCAGTTTTTCTCCATGAATGAGAAACACCGCCAGCAGAACCTGCAGTGTAATTCCCGTGCCCACCAGTCGCCAGTTAATGCGGCGTTTATGGGAGGAAAAGAGAAACGCGATCCCCAATATAAGTGCCATTCCCGCAATTCCCCTCAGAATTGACCAGATATCCATTGTCTCTCCTTGAATGGCTGGATTCCACTCCTAAAAACGCCGGGCCAGTCCTTCGTAATAGTCGATGATCTGTCGGACATATTTTCGTTTCTGAACATATGTTCCAGGGAAAAAGCTGCGTTTGAATCCATGGATCATGAGGTCCTTGAGAGACTTGGGCTGAATGTGGAAAGCATCCACCGCCTTAACGATCTCGTCGGTCACCGTGGTTGCCGATACGGTGCGATTATCGGTGCATATTGTGGCGGACAGCTGGTTCTCCATCATGAGTCCGAAGGAATGGTTCTCCAGCTTACTGATCTCGGGATGGGTCTGAAGGTTCGAGGTCAGGCACACTTCAATGGTAATTCTGCGATCGCCTATATACTGAACCAGGTTTTGAACATAGCCATGGGGGTCCGAAATGGTGGGGTCTTCAATCCGATCTTCATCAAACAGATGGAGGGCATGTCCCAGGCGATCCGCGTGGAGCTCTGTGATAGCCTGGAAAATACTTTCCGGTCCGAAGGCTTCCCCCGCGTGAACCGTTTTTTTCATGAAGTTCCGATGTGCCAGGTCATAGG
>CAYVBC010000154.1:0-4481 GCA_964449545.1 uncultured Clostridia bacterium
GGGCAGTAATTGGCCACGAAATGTTGACGGAAAAAGGCTTCCGGGGTCTCAAAACGTTCGCGGAAAAATCCCCAGAGACGCTTGCCGCTCACTTCAGAGCGAACCGAGTCAAATCCCAGAACCGCCCGCCCGGGATGGGTGTTTTCAGGGGGTTTCACGGATCCATCAATGGACAGCCACTCCTTGACTATGTGAATATCGCCAAAGGGAATGCCGGTCTGTGCCATTCCCCATGGGCCCGGGTTCATGCCCAGGAATAGCACTTTCACGGGATGAGAGACATAGCGGCGGATATAGGTTTCATAGGGTTCCCAGGCGTATTCCATCGGGGAATACACCCAACCCACCGGAGAATGGAATCGGATTAATCGGAGTTCTTGATTCAGTACCTCGCCTGCCTTCAGCAGCCGCAAAACGACTTGATTTTCCCGCACCCGGTTCTCCTTTTAATGGTATTGTATTAAAAAGAAAGAGGGGATGCAAAAACAAGTCACGTTCCATCGAATCGCTTCCTCAAAGGAATATTTTGCATTTTATTTCCATGAGGGATAAAATAGACCTGACCGGTTATAAAATCGGAACAAAATAAGCGGAAAACGGGCCGTACCGCCCCGGATGCAAATGAGAAGAATCAATCCATCAGCGGCAACACTCATTATTGTCATGGGATTCCTTTTTTGCCGGAGTTCTCTCCTCTTTTCGGACAATGCGGACTCGAAACCCGCTGATGATACTCCATTGATCGAACGTCTTGAATCCGCCACCGGGGAAAAGAAACTGGAAGTACTTCTTGAACTGTCCCGACATTTCGTCTTCAAATCACCTGAGAAAGTCATTGCATACGCTTCTCAGGCATTCGCTCTGGCGGAAACACTGGGGTTGGACAAGGAGATGGGGCGCGCGCTGACGGCAAGAGCAACCGGATATCTTCATTCCGGCCGATTGGATGAAGCGGAAACGGACTATCGTGCGGGACTTGTACTGGGAGAATCCATTCAGAACCACTCGATTATCGGCGCCAGCCTCAACGGTATTGCCGCGGTTGCGCTCAAAAGAGGAGACGCAAATGATGCGCTGGCCCATTTCCAGCGGGCTATTCGTCATATACGCCTCGCGGGTGATCGTCAGCGCCTTGCCGGAATATTCAGCAATATATCATTGATCCATTACAGAGGCGGGGAGTTGCGCAAGTCTCTGGATTTCATGCTGAAGGCTTTGGCCATCTATGAAGAACTGAAATACCGTCCCGGAATCGGTGTCGTGCTGAACAGCATCGGCAATGTGTACAATCGGCTGAACAATCCGGATCAGGCCATGGATCATTTCAACAAGGCCTTGAAAATTGCTCGAGAGACATCAAATCTGCAACTGGTCACGGTCTGCCTGGTGAATATTGGAGAGATCCATAAAGGTCGGGGGGATTGGTCACGTGCCCTCTCCTTATTTAACGAAGCCTATAAGAGTGCGGAGAAGCTGGGGAGTCCCGACTACATGGCTGTGAGCCGAAACAATATGGGTGACGTGTATTCCCGCCAGGGGGACCCGGACAAGGCCCTGAGAAGTTACCGTAATTCCCTCGAACTGTTTGAAAAGATGAATGCCAAGCCGAGGATGGCCGCTTCCCATCTGAACATCGGCAATGTGTACCTGGATCTGAATCAGTTGAAACTTGCGGAGAAACACCTCAGAGAAGCGGTACGGCTGGCCGTGGCTACGGAATCGCGCTCCCTTCAGAAAGACGCAGTATGGAGCTTGATCCGTCTGTATGAAACCCGGGGAGAGTTTACCCGGGCACTCAGCTATTTTCGGGAGTATACGACCCTGCAGACACAACTGTTCTCCCATGAGAATTACGCCAAGTTGACGGCCCTGCAGGCCAAGTATGAATCCGAAAATCTGCGCCGACAGAAACAGATCCAAGAAAGCGCGGCGCAGATCGAAACACTCCAGAAGAAACGAAAAAGCCTGCTTCTTCTCTATATAATTACAGCAATACTGCTGGCTTTACTGCTTCTGATTATTTTTTACCGTCGTTACAGGCTCAGGATGCGTACAAACCTGGAGCTTCGCGAAGCCTATTCCAGGATGGAACAGATGGCCAAGTACGACAGTCTGACGCGCTTGTACAATCGGCGTTCCATCATGGAAAGAATTGAAATTGAAATGGTTCGACTGGGCAGAACCTGGAGACCCTTTGCGCTTATCATGATGGACGTGGACGGTTTCAAACAGGTGAATGACACCTACGGCCATGAATGCGGAGATCAGGTTCTTGTACACCTTTCGGAGCTGATCAACAGGCACCTTCGCAAGCAGGATGTGGCCTCACGCTGGGGCGGAGAAGAATTCCTGCTGATGTTGCCGGAGACCACCATGGACGGCGCCGAGGTCCTGGCTGAAAAAATTCGCGGTATTGTGGAATCCACACCGACAATCTACCAGGAACACAAAATCGGTATCACCGTGACTCTGGGAATCAACGTATTCAGCAAACCGGGAGCAGTGAGTGAATGTATCCGGGGAGCCGACAACGCCATGTATTTTGGGAAAAAGAAGGGGAAAAACACAGTCGTCCGTGTGGACAGGATTCCTGAGGCGCAGTTGACTTCCATCCCGAACTGAAAGTCCACTATGGGTTTTTGCGGGAGTGTGGTTACCGGGACAGAATCCCCGCGAGACGGAGGGGTTCCGGGATTCTGAAACCCTGTACACAGAATTTCACCAGATCCAGTGCGGCACATAACTCAATTTTGTGTCCGGGAGAGACAAAGACCGGGGCAACCCGGCGCCGGGTACGCAATACAGCGCCGATCCTCTGGCCTTGATCCTCAAGCCATGAGATATCTCCCGGTGTGTTTTCAATGGGGCCATGACTCCCCCACAGCCTCTTCTTCGCGCATCCCACAACCGGTATGTCCAGCAGGACACCCAGGTGACAGGCCAGGCCGAAACGACGGGGATGCGCGGTGCCGTGTCCATCCGCCAGGATCACATCCGGGACCTGGGTGAGTTTCTCCAACACGGGAATCAGGGCGGGAATCTCCCGAAAGGCCAGCAACCCGGAGATGTAGGGATATGCGATTCCGGAGGTCGCTTTTCGGGTTTCCAGTACCCTCAGTTGAGGGTATGAGAGAGTCACGGCCGCCGCATATGCGGTGTCGCCATGGTAGCGGACATCCACACCGGTAATTTTTCTGAATTCCCGTATATCCCGGGATTCCAGCTTCACAAGTACGCTCATGTCCCGTTGAATTTTGCGGGCGGTTTCCGGGAAAGGATCCCATGAATGGTGAGAATGAAAACCGGAAAGGGAAAAGAATCCGGCGCTTTTCGTTTTTGTGGCTTCCGGATCTTCAGAAATATCCATGACGAGACTTTCCGCCTTCAATAGTAATGCAATTTATTGAATATTTCAGCTGACGGAAGAAATTTTCTCCCCTCCCCAATGGAACGGGAAAAACCGAATCAGGCTATGATCACCATCAGGGAGCCGGCAAAAGCCAATACGGTCGCGACCAATCGTTGAATTGTGAACTTTTCCTGAAGAAAAACAGCCGCCAGGATGACGATAAATATGGTGCTGGTCTGGTTCAGTATGGCCGCGGAAGTGACATCCGTGTATTTGAATGCCGCCACCCACAGCGTCATGGCAATGACGTTTCCCATCAAGGCTCCCGGGAACGCATGGGCCCAGTTTCCAGGAGTCAGGGCTTCTTTGAAAAGTGATTTCCGCTCCCGGTGAAAATACAATTGAAGCAACAGGAAGAGGAGCGCTGTGACCAGTCTCAACTCCGTCACCCATAAAAATGAAGTGCGGTTCAGGATGGGTTTCATCAGTACTATACTCAACGCCATCAATCCCATGGCCAGTGCTCCAGCCAGGATTCCGAGGAGCATGCGACCGCCTTTCGGAGATTTTTTCCGGGGTGAATATGACGCGGAGAGAATCGCGGCCACCACCAGAACGACGCCTGCGAGTTTTCCCCCGGTCAACCGGTCCTTAAGGACGATCCATGAGAGAAGAAGGACCATGGGGCTGTACAGGCAGTCCACGATGGCGGCCATACCGGCGCCGAGAAGGTTCAGACAATAGAAAAACAATGAGTCGGCAATGGTGATCCCAAGGAAGCCGGTCAGGGCGATGATGACCCAGTCGGATGAAGCGAGTCCGGGAGGAAAAAACGGAATTCTCCAGATCACCATGATCAGCAGGAGGAAGATCGTGGTTACGGTTGTTTTATACAGGTTCAGGGATACGGGTCGCATTCGCTTGCCCGCATGGCTGAAAAGGATGACCGCCACCCCCCAACTGAACGCGCACATCAAGGCGAATCCCTTGCCCATCAGATCCATGGCACACTCCAAATAGTGTGTATTGTACCATATAATCCATGGAAACTACTCCCCATTTGACAGGAGCAATGAAGGGTATTAGAATGGATTTCCCCTAAAACCGGAAACCGATATCGATGCGACGTCGA
>CAYVBC010000155.1:0-4472 GCA_964449545.1 uncultured Clostridia bacterium
GCGGCATCTTCTCCGGCCGCCAGAATCGCGGCAAAAAGGGAGGTTTCAATCCGTCCGCGAACCAGGGAGAGTCGGGATTCATAGGGAGACCTGTGCAGCAATCCCTCGATCCCGCCATCTTCCCTCCAGCGGACATCCACCCGGGTTGCGCGATCCACGTCATATTCAAGATTTCGGGGAGATCCGTCGAGGAACCGCACCCGTATTTCGTGCCCGGGATGAACCCGCTGGATGGGGTATACCGGCTGAATGGCGCGGCTGATTCTGTAGGCGTCTCCGGCATTGAATCCAAGCCGGGCCAGGGCGGTGACAAAGGTTTCTCCCCGACGAACCCGCACACTGCTTCGTGTGATTTCCGGTTGCGGGGCCACCGCCTGAATTTCCGTTACCACGGATTCCGGCGGCTGCAGGGGTTCATAAGAGGGAGAATCCACCGTGCGCAGGACCAGGATCCCCCCGGTCACCAGCAAACCGGCCGCGGTCAGTAACCACGTGGTCTTTCCTGCCGCGATTCTCTGCATATTACCGGTATTGTACCCGAATCACGTCCCCGCCGCAAGGCCGGAATGCGTGCCCGGACAAATTGTCATCCCATTGTAAGTCTGATATAATGCATCCTCATGTTTAAATTCATCATCCGTAAAATTTTCGGCACCCGAAACGAACGAGAACTGAAAAAATTCACCTCCCTGGTGAAGCACATCAACAGCCTGGAGGAGGGCATCAGCGCGCTCTCCGACGAGGAGTTGAAAGGAAGAACCGCGATCTTCAAGCAGCGACTCGCGGCGGGTGAGACCATTGACGATCTTCTTCCCGAAGCCTTCGCCGTTGTCCGTGAAACGGGCAAAAGGGTCCTGAACATGCGTCATTTTGACGTTCAGCTGGTGGGTGGTGTCATCCTGCACCAGGGAAAGATCGCGGAAATGAAAACCGGTGAAGGCAAGACCCTTGTGGCCACGCTGCCGGCCTACCTCAACGGTCTGACGGGAAAAGGCGTTCACATCGTCACCGTTAACGACTACCTCGCCAGCCGGGATGCCGAGTGGATGGGCCAGATCTACCGTTTTCTCGGACTCACCGTTGGCTGCATCCAGCATGATATGTCGGAAGTCGCGCGCAGGGAAGCCTACGAGGCAGACATCACCTTCGGGACCAACAACGAGTTCGGATTTGACTACCTCCGAGATAACATGAAGTTTGACCGGGACAGCCTGGTGCAACGGGATTTTCACTTTGCCATCGTCGACGAAGTCGACAGCATCCTGATTGACGAGGCCCGTACCCCGTTGATTATTTCCGGACCCACCGAAGAATCCACCTCCTTCTATTACACGGTCAACGACTTCATCAAGAAGGCGGTACGGGATCCTGAAACTTTCGAGCTGGATGAAAAGACGCGGACCGTCATACTCACGGAAAAGGGAATCATCGCGGCTGAAAGCTTCTTCAAGCTCAAGAACCTCTACGACCTGACCAATATGGACACCCTGCACCAGATCAACCAGGCCCTCAAGGCCCATCTCACCTTCCACCGGGACAAGGATTACCTGGTCAAGGACAACCAGGTGATGATCGTGGATGAGTTCACCGGGCGAATGATGGCCGGACGGCGCTACTCCGATGGTCTGCACCAGGCCCTGGAAGCCAAGGAAAACGTCCGTATCGAGCAGGAATATCAGACATTGGCCCAGATCACATTTCAGAACTACTTCCGCATGTACGAAAAGCTGGGGGGCATGACGGGAACGGCCATCACGGAGGCCACGGAATTCGCATCCATATACAACCTGGATGTCATTGAGGTCCCCACCAACCGCCCCCTGATCCGCACGGAGTTCCCGGACGTCATCTTCGGCAGCCGGGAAGAAAAATGGGTCGCCGTGGCGGAAGAGATCCGCAAGCTTCACGAGAGCGGTCAGCCCGCGCTGGTGGGAACCATCTCCATTGAGAACTCCGAATTGCTGAGCCGCCGTCTGAAACGGGAACGCATTCCCCACGTGGTTCTCAATGCCAAACACCATGAGAAGGAAGCCGATATCGTCGCCCAGGCGGGTCGTCCCGGAGCCGTCACCATCGCCACGAACATGGCGGGTCGGGGAACCGATATCCTGCTGGGTGGAAATCCCGAATTCATGGCCCGAGAAGCTCTCATGAAAAAGGGATTCTCTATGGAAACCGCTCCGGAGGTCATCCGGAAAAAAGTGGAAACGGAGGTTTCGAGTCAGATCGAGAAAGACCACCAGCACGTATTGGATCAGGGTGGCCTCCACATCCTTGGAACGGAACGTCACGAAGCCCGCCGCATCGACAACCAGCTGCGCGGGCGTTCCGGCCGCCAGGGGGATCCCGGTTCATCCCGCTTTTACATCTCATTGGAGGATGACCTCATGAGGGTGCTGGGCTCCGACCGCGTCAAGGGACTCCTGGTCAGGGCCGGCATGCGGGATGGAGTGCCCATTGAGAACAAGCTGGTTTCGCGCGCCATTGAAAACGCTCAGAAGCAGATTGAAGGCCAGAACTTCTCCATCCGTAAACACCTGCTGGAATATGACGATGTGATGAACAAGCAACGCAAGGTGATCTATGCCATGCGCCGCGAAATCCTGTTCGGCAAGGATAAAAAAGAAGAGGTACAGCGCCTCACCCGGGAGATCGCCCGGGATATACTGGATTTCCATGTCAGTGAGAAAAAGGATCCGGAAGAGTGGGATTTCGATGCGCTGCACAAGGAGATCCTGTCTCAGTTCGGGCTGGACGTGAGCACGCTGCTGGAACCGGACTTCGGCGAGCTCTCTTTTAACGAGGTCCATGAGACGGTAATCAATGAGTTGATTCGTCTCTATACGGAAAAGGAAGCGCTCATCGGACAGGAACAGATGCGCGAACTGGAACGCATGATCATGCTGCAGATCATCGATACCCAGTGGAAGGATCAGCTTCTGAACATGGACCACCTGAAGGAGGGAATCGGACTGCGGGGATATGCCCAGCGCGACCCCCTGATCGAATACAAGAAGGAGAGTTTCCGCCTTTTCGAAGAGTTGCAGAACCGCATCGAAGAAGAGGTGATCCGTTTCCTCTTCCTCTTCCATCCCGTGGAGGAGGACGAAGTGGAGAAATGGCGGGAGAAAAAGAAATCCAAGCTTTCCAGACCCTCCTCCCGCATGCCCGGACGCAAGGGCCGAAAGAAGAAAAAGAAAAAATAACAGGTGATGGGTAATGCTCGATAAAGAAAAATTTTATCCCCATGAGGGACTGACCTTCGACGATGTGCTTCTGGTTCCCGATTACTCCGAAGTGATTCCCATTGAAGTGGACACCACAACCCAGTTGACCCGAAATATCCGTCTGAACATCCCCATCCTGGCCGCGGCCATGGATACCGTTTCCGAAGCACCCATGGCCATCGTGATCGCGCGCCTGGGCGGCATGGCCGTGATTCACAAGAACATGAGCGTCTCCGCGCAGGCGGAACAGGTCAAGAGCGTCAAGCGTTCTGAATCGGGAATGATCGAAAATCCCATCACCCTGAAACCGGAAAACCGCATCATCGAAGCCCTCCAGCTGGTCAAGGAAAAGGGAATCTCCGGCCTTCCCATCATCGGGGAGGATGGAATCCTGAAAGGCATCCTGACCAACCGTGATCTTCGATTCGTGAACAATCCGCAGAAAGAGATCCGGGAGTTCATGACCGCCAGTAACCTGATCACCGCGCGGGAATCCATTACCATGGAAGAGGCCAAGCGCCTGCTTCACATCAATAAAATTGAAAAGCTGCCCGTGGTGGACGGAGAGCACCGCCTCATCGGCCTGATTACCCTAAAAGATATCATGAAGTCCGAGGAATTTCCCAACGCGGCCAAGGATGCACTCGGCAGACTGCGTGTCGCAGCCGCGGTGGGCACTTCTCCGGACACCCTGGACCGGATCGAAGCGCTGGCTGAAGTCCATGCGGATGCCATTTTTATCGACACATCTCACGGACACTCCCTGCGTGTTCTGCGCATGGTGGAAAGCATCCGGGAACAATTTCCGGACATTGACCTCATTGCGGGTAATGTCGCAACCGGAGCCGCGGCCAGGGAACTGAAAAACCGGGGAGTGGATGCCGTCAAGGTGGGCATCGGCCCCGGATCCATATGCACCACGCGGATGGTCACCGGAGCCGGAATGCCCCAGATTACGGCAATTATGGATGTGGCCCGGGAGATGAAAGGGGAGATCCCTGTTATCGCCGATGGGGGCATCAAGTATTCAGGGGATATCAGCAAGGCCCTGGTTGCAGGAGCGCACACGGTGATGCTGGGTTCACTGCTGGCGGGGACCGATGAAAGCCCGGGTGAGTTCGTTATTTTCCAGGGCCGTTCATTCAAGAACTACAGGGGAATGGGATCCATCGCGGCCATGAAGGCCGGAAGCAGGGATCGCTATTTCCAGGAAGACGAGTACTCCGAAGCCAAACTGGTTCCGGA
>CAYVBC010000156.1:0-1507 GCA_964449545.1 uncultured Clostridia bacterium
GGTTACCTGTCACCTTTTTTTAAAACCCGCGGGCGTAGAAGTTCCAGAGACGGTCTCCCAGATCCCAGTAGCGATTTACCAGGGCGTCGCTGAACTGGTGGGAATATCGGGTCAATAACCTGTTCGCGGCAACTCTGTCCGTCGGATACAGCGCCATGTACTCTTTCTCCAGCCAGGGCACTTCCCTGGCGGCTTTCTCTTCAAACTCCTTCATCACCGCCTGTACCGGTTCTTTACAGCGGTCCCAGCGGATCATGGAGAGCTTGGTCACGCGACGAAACGCCCAGGTGGCGGAATCCCTGCGAAATTTCTCCTGGGAGCCCACCTTGTAGGAGGGCAGAACCGACTCCATGCCCATATAGAGGGGGACTTTCACCGTCATGGCCGGATTGTCCAGCCCGAACCATACCCGGCCGCCCAGTTCATCGGGAAGCCAGTCACGCGCCTGCAACACAGTGTGATAGGCGCAATATTCCACGGCAATGGGACGGTGGCGAATGACAACATCCTTTTTCAATGTGTTCAGTAATTTCCGCATATGCCGTGACATCCAGGGGTTCGCCACCGGGCTCAGCTCCTCTTTTTCCTCTCCGGTTTTCCGGTTCTTGTTTTTCACCATCAGGTTCCGGGTCATGTCGTATTCGGATCCGATATAGGTCGATTTATACAGCTCAATCATCTTTTCAACGGTGACTTTGGTTTCCGGTTTCACACTGAAGGGCAATTCTTCCGCTTTGAAATCCAGCTTGAGTGAGGGCGCCAGTTGGTTAAACACCCAGAATTCCCGGATGGTAAACGGCTTGCCCGAGTAACTGTTTCCATAGGCCTTGTAAAACTTGAACGCCTCCTTTTCCGGATCCCACCACTGATGTTTTTTCGCCACCTTGAACACATTTTCCGATGCCATGAAATAGTCCGGGTTTCCCAGGTCGATCTCTGCAATACGGCTGATGTTGGCGGATACACCCACGTGATCATCGGGAATCCGCTGGGCCGCCCATACGCCTCCCAGCTTGCCCTTGCCGGGGCCCAGAATCTCCATCTGCCAGACTTCTCTGGGATCGATAATGGTGATGCACTCGCCACTGTCGCAGTAGCCGTATTGATCAATAAGGCGGCCGATCAGGCGGATCGCTTCGCGCGCGGTCCGGCACCGTTCCAGGGCGATCCGCTGCAGTTCTTCAATCTGGAAAAGCCCTTTATCGCTTTTCAGCTCCTTTCTGCCGTTAAAGGTGGCTTCACCCATCCCCAACTGGTGTTCGTTCATGACCGGATAAGCGGTATTCAGGAAGCGATACGTTTTCTCTACCTGGGGGATCTCCCCGACCTTTTCGATCACCCTTTTGTCGCCGGCAAAGAAGTTGTGCATGGTTCCTTTGAAAATCGCGGCCCGTTCCCCTTTTATATACGTCTTTGCCGGAACGAATTCGATCCAGGTCCGGTAATTGGAATCACAGGTGTGCGCGGTCATCACCGAACCGTCCGCGCTGGCCAGGCGCCCCACGGT
>CAYVBC010000156.1:1607-4468 GCA_964449545.1 uncultured Clostridia bacterium
CCCCGGGGCCCAACCAGCAACCGAGTTCTCAATCCGGGGTCAGGGTTGCTTCAAAGGGCATTCCAGTCCAGCAGATATTTCACCACCACCGGGTTGTCATCATCATCGAGGAAGCTTGTCCAGAAATGCTCTCCAGAAAAATAAAGCGCCTTCCTCTGCAGGTCTTCCGGACGATTGACTCCCGGAATCTTCAAATAGAAGGAGTAAAGAAGAGTCCCATTTGAATTGAATCGATCCACCTGTACACCTCGTTTCGGATCGATCCTGGAAGTGAGCACCAGCAGATCGGTTCCCAGGCAACGCAGGGACTGAATATCGTTGAAAAATTTCTGGTCGGCAATCCGTTCAATCTCATTATCCTCCGGATCCTTCAACTTTTGGGGTTGATATTCGATGGGCGTATACTCTCTCGTAAAACGGTTCACCACTTTCATTGTCGTCAGATCAACCTGGTCAATACCATAGCGTGCCTTGTGGGAAACATAGAGGAATTTCCCGCCGTCAAAGGTTTTCAGCAGCCGTGTGATCTCATTCATCATAACAATAGTTCCCTCTTTTGAAGTCTTCTTGATTAAAGCGTCCAGTGTGTCGAATTCAAGATCCGTTCTTTCCACTTTTCCCTGCCTGTCCGCCATGACCAGGGTATGCACCCGCTTGTTGATACCGGTTTTCAGCGTACTAAAGTTGATGTTATTTTCAGAAAAAAAATATCGGCCATCATGAGAAAATAAGTATGGCGAGTAGGGCTTCAGCGTAACCAGTTTAATCTCATGCTCAAACCGCCGGGCGGTGTTCAATGAGATGATCTTGACCGGTCCCATACCTGCAATCAGCATCGTCGATCCATCGAAGTCGAAACCACCGATGTACTTCACCTCTCCCGGACCTTCACCGAGCTTCAGAAGATTCCCCTTGAAATGACCCTGGGAATCGAATCTTAGCAATTGATTCTTTCCCCGCACATAAATATCGCCCGATTCATCACACTGGATTTCTCTCGGTTGATTGAAGGCAAAATCCCCGGACTCATCCGTGATCCGCATGACCTCCCGCAATTGAACCTCACGAACGGAATTTTTCCCGGCGGCGGCCACTTCCCCGGTGATGAAAAAACAGAGCAATCCGGCGCACACAATTCGTAAAACATCTCTTCGGAAAAAGATCATTTTTCCTCCTGTACCTTTATCAATAAGACGTCCCCATCGCATATTCAGTTTCGTTGAGAATCAGCGGTCGGGACCAATCCTTCCATCCGGCCAATCCGGCGGGCGGGCAAAAGACACGCGCCATCAAGGCCTGCGCTCCAAAGGCGGTTCATCAGAGGAATGAAAAATGGTTACCTGAACTCATAACTCAATTTCCCCAATCCCTTGATCACGATCTCCCAATCTTTGTTTAATTCGAGGCTTTTATATTCCCCTCTTTACGCAGTATCAGTGAATCATATCCGGAAAAAATAATCAAAATTGAAGACAAAGGGCCTTCCCGTTTCCACCCGAGTTGAGTGAGTTCATGATCAAGTCATCCCTGAGTGTCCGGAATATGTCACACAATTGGTTTCCCCAGGTTGGAAACAATGTTGCGTTGTAAGTAGCAGGAGGTGGAAAATGAAAACCTTGAAAATCCTCGTATTCATGATGTTTGTCATGGTCAGCATGGGATTCGGCCAGGAATACAACGAAAACGACTATTATGATAATGGTGAATATGCTGAGTATGACGACGAGAACCTTTCCTATGACTACGGATACGACAATGCCCGTGACTATCTGGAACGCTACAACGGCCCCGTGTACTACTGGGGTCACCCCCAGAGGGATGTGTATTTCGTCCTGATCGGAAGCCGCGTCTTCGTGATCCCCATGGTCGAACTCAGCAGCATCTGGAACCGCCTGCACTGGAGCCTGGTGTCGATGGATCGATTTATCCACCTCTCTTGTTTCGGCCTACCCTACTACGACAACTACATGCGCTTCAACTACTATTTCAACCACTACCGGCACTACGGATATGGGAGCTATTACAACCGTTACCTGCGGACCCGTTATCGACGCTACTTTCGCGATCGCAGGCACAACCGGGATTACTACCGCTACAGAAGCCGCGTGTTGAACAACAGAAAGTGGAACAGGAACCGCAGGTATCGCAGCACCATTCCCCGGCGAAAGATCGTCCGTGAACGGTTGGACACCCGGAAGCGGGCCATCCGGAATTCGCCCGCCACCCGCAGGTATTCGTCACGCAGAACCACGAAGTCTAGAACCTATGGAAGCTCCGGTAGTTCCTCACGGAGTCGTATCAACAACAGCGACAGACGCGTGATCCGCAGAGACAGTGTACGGCGCTCCACGTCGAAAAGGAGTACTTCAGTTCGGCGGCCCGCTCGCCGCAGTACATCCAGTTCCGTGCGCCGTTCACGATCCAGCCGGAAATCCTCGAGTAACAGATCTTCCACAAAAAGCAGGAGCAAGAGCAGACGCCGCTAGTCATAAAAAATATCAGGGGAAATGATTTTTCAACCTCCCGTGAAAAATCATTTCCCCTTTTTTATTACCCCCCGTTACCGTTTATCTCCGATTTCTCCATTCTTCATTTCATCCACACAGGACAGGGTTGACCGGAGGTCGAACTCATGATATAATTTATTTTTAACTTAACTTACGAATGGAGAAAAGCATGGAACACTTAACGACAGAATCCTTTATTGAGAAGGTATTTGATTTTAAAAATAGCAAGGAATGGAACTTCAAGGGGGAGCGTCCCGCCATCATCGACTTCTATGCCGACTGGTGTCAACCCTGCAAGATGGTGGCCCCGATCCTGGAAAAACTTTCCCAGGACTATGACGGCAAGGTGGATAT
>CAYVBC010000157.1:0-4460 GCA_964449545.1 uncultured Clostridia bacterium
CTCCCAAAACCGGTTGCGCTGCCTGCGACTTTTCCTTCAGTTGACGGATAAAAATGTTATTCAGAGAGGGGTCGGACAACTCAAATCCCTGAATGTCCAGCCTGGGAACAAGATCCTGAAGCAGAAGCTGCCTGCTTTCTTTTCCGTCAAGGGTGATCTCCATCTCCCGTCCAAAATATGAGACAGCGTGTACGTAGTCCAGTTGTGAGACAAACCCGGCATCTCCCTCATAGTTCACCCGGACAACCTGTTTTCCATGACAGGCCCGGATCTGGGAGAGTGTACCATCCAGAACTTTTTTTCCTTTATGAATCATGACCACTGAATCGACTATCTTTTCCGCATAGGCCATCAGGTGTGTGGAAAAAATGATGGAGATCCCTCGATTTTTCAACTCAAATATTATGTCTTTGACTGTTTCAATATTAACGGGATCCAGTCCGGAGAAGGGTTCATCCAGAATCAGGATGTCTGGATTGTGCAGAATCGAGATGATGAACTGCAATTTCTGGCTCATCCCCTTCGAAAGTTCTTCCACTCGCTGAGAACGGTGGTCAAATAGATCGAATCGTTTCAACAGTATTTCGCCCTGACGAAGGATCGCTTTGCGGTTCATGGATTTTAGCCGTCCGAAAAAATCGAGAATTTCAATGACCCTCATTTTTCGGTACAGTCCCCTTTCCTCGGGGAGATACCCGATCCGGTCTTTCAGGTGCTCGGAAAAGTGCTGCCCCATGACCAGAATGGATCCATTATCCGGAGCGATAATGTTCATAATCATTCGGATAATGGTGGTCTTCCCCGCACCATTGGGCCCCAGAAGGCCGAGTATCTGGCCCCGGTTCAGGGTAAGGGAAACGTGATCTACGGCACGCTTACCACTGAAGTCCTTTACCAGATTCTGCAGATTCAGAATGGGCGGGAGATTTGTTTCTTCCGCGGATTGAGGCATGGGGGGTCAGCGATATTGCTCTGTATCGGGCTCAATCTCCATGGACTCCCGGAGCGAGAGTAACCGTCCGATGTGGCCGAGTTCTTCGTCTATGATGCCATTCAGATGCGCATGGTGGCTGGGGTTGATGTGTTTCCGGATGCTCGAATAGAGAACCACCGTGTCTTTTTCAAATAGGATTGCCTGTTCAATGGCTTCTTCAGGAGTCTGTACGGTTTCAATGCTGCGCGGCATTGCCGCGCCGTCCGCGAAAGTGAAGGAATTCAGAAAATCCCGACGAAATATTTCATACGCGCTCTGCAACGTCGGGGAAGATCGGAACTCCGGCTCCAGCGAAAGCAAATCCCTGAAGAAATGTTCATGTTTCAGTTCCTCTTCCGCCAGATAGTGAAACAGCTTGATGGTCTGTAGCGTGGAAAATTTCTTGGCTGTTTCGGTATAGAATTTATATCCATTCTTTTCAATTGAGATCGCGAACTCAAGCAGTTCCCTGATGTCTATTTCCTTGCGCATCGCACCCCCTGGGTTTTATTGATTTTAAATATTTTTGTTTCAACGGGAAAGCGTCCTTCCGTTCCCTGTGAATATTCTATCAATGGGAGAAAAATTCGTCAAGCGGATCCGGGATGGGTGCGGAGCGACCTCATGAAGTCAATGTCGTGGCTGAAATCTACTGACATGGAGGCATTGACAATGACCATCATTTCCTGTATATTGCATTTTGTTCGGAGGATTTTCATGGCCAATCATAAGTCTGCCATCAAGAAGCATAACCGTGACATGCGCAAGCGCATGATCAACAAGATGAATCGTACTCGCATGAGAACCCGTATAAAGTTGTTTCGCAAAACCATAGACGCTGGTGAGATGGATGCGGCCCGGAACATGTTTCCGGAAGTGCTGTCCGTGATTGATCGCACCATTCGCAAGGGCACGATTCATCCCAATACGGGGTCCCGGTATAAGTCCAGACTGAGTCATCTGTTGAACCGCACTGCTTCCAAGGCATAGTAATTTAGATGGGGTTCCCTCGGGGCCATCTTTCCTACAGCCAGATTCGTACGTATCTGATTTGCCCTCGAAAGTACGAATTCGTCTATATCAGTGACATCCGGGTCCCACAGAGTGACAAACTCCTTTTGGGAATCGTGTTTCACTCCACCATTGAATGGTATTTTCGTTCCTGTATTGCCGACGTGAAGCCGGGACTTCCGGAACTGGAAGACTGGTTCCACAATGAATTCGACAGTGTTTCTGAAAGCCAGGATGTCCGCTGGGATAGTCCCAGAGGGCAGGTGGTTCACAGGGGAATCGCTTTTGTTCGGCACTTTCAGAGCGAACTCGCGGACGGATTCAAGCCGCTGCTGGTGGAGCAGGAACTGGAAGCCCCTCTTCCCGGCGGCTCCATCCCCCTTAGAGGGGTATTGGACCTGGTGGAAGAAGATCTGACCATAACGGATTTCAAGACGGCCACTACCCGATGGTCAAACAGTCGTGTACGCCATTCCAGGCTGCAGATGGTGATCTACAAGTATCTTTTCGAGCAGACCCATGGCGACGCGAACTCCAACCTGCGTTTTTGCGTTATCTATTCCAGGAAGGGCGATGGTGTCCGAAGCCAGCTTCTGGACGTTCTTTCCGGCCCCAATGACCGCGAGCACCTGTTCAGCGTGGTTGAGCATGTTGGTTCCGGCATCCAGGCGGGAAGATTTCCACGCAATGAGGGCTTTCGTTGCGCGTTCTGCGAATACCGGGACCATTGCCTGGAATCGAAACCGCAGCGGAGGAAAAATGACGAAAAGACTGTATCGATCACGTAAATTCAGGATGGTTGCGGGGGTCTGCGGCGGCTTGGCGGAGTACTTTGACATGGACCCTACCATCGTCCGGCTGTTGTATGTGGTGCTTTCCATTGTCAGTGTGGCATTCCCCGGGATATTGGTGTACCTGATTCTTTGGATTGTGATGCCTGAAGCGAAAAACTGACACGCTTTTTCCCACTCTTCCTGAACTTGACAAACGAAAGGAATGGTTTACACTTACACCTTGACTATTGCCGGGAATTTCTGACTCACCGGCCTGTGGATAAGGAGTCGTCATGAAAATGATTGTGGAATCCAGACATCTGAATGGTGTTGTTGTGCTTGTTCCCGAGATTTTCAAGGATCCCCGTGGCTTTTTCATGGAAACCTGGCGCAGAGATCAGTTCTCCGAACTGGGGCTGAACCTGGATTTTGTCCAGGACAACCATTCGAAATCCACACGGGGCGTAGTCCGGGGGTTGCATTTTCAATGGGAACCACCAATGGGAAAGTTGATGCGTGTCACACAGGGAAACGCCTTCCTTGTGGCGGTGGATATCCGGAAAGGTTCTCCCTCTCTCGGAGAGTGGTTCGGCATTGAGGCCTCCGCGGAAAATCGCAGACAGGTCTGGGCGCCGGCTGGATTCGCCCGGGGGTTCTGTACCCTGTCTGAAACCGCCGAAATCCAGTACAAATGCACGGGGACGTACAATTCCGGCGGAGAATCCGGAATTCTCTGGAATGACGCGGAGATCGGAGTGAAGTGGCCGATAGCGGATCCCATTCTCTCTGATAAAGACATGAAAGCCCAGACCCTTTCACAGTGGTTGGATTCCAAAGAATCCGATCAATTCCGTTTTTAATCCGGAAAATAAGGAGTTTATCTATGAAAATTCTGGTGGCCGGTGGGGCCGGATATATCGGCTCAGTAATGATTCCCCAGCTTCTTGCCCGCGGGTATTCGGTGGATGTGATTGATCTTTTCTGGTTCGGCAACCACCTGCCTGAGCAGGTGGGATTGATCAATAAAAACATCTTTGATCTTTCCGCCAAAGACCTCTCAGAGTATGAAACTGTAATTTTTCTGGCAGGGCTTTCCAATGACCCCATGGCGGAATTTTCTCCTGCCCAGAATTTCATTTACAACGCCTCTGCCCCGGCATACCTCGGGTATATCGCAAAGCAGGCGGGTGTGAAGCGGTTTATCTATGCCGGGTCCTGTTCGGTATACGGCTATACGGTCAACGAGCTGTATGATGAGGATTCTCCCGCGGTATCCAACTACCCCTATGGGATTTCCAAATTGCAGGGTGAGCACGCGGTCATGCAGATGCAGGATGATCATTTTTCAGTAATCGCCCTGCGTCAGGGAACAGTCAGTGGATTCAGTCCCCGTATGCGTCTTGATCTGGTGGTGAACACCATGTTTAAGACCGCGGTGACGGAAAAGCAGATTACCGTCAATAATCCCGCCATATGGCGCCCCGTTCTGGGTATTCGGGACGCCGCGATGGCGTACATCCGGGCGATTGAAGCCAATCCCGGAATCTCCGGCGTTTTTAATGTGGCTTCCGGAAACTATACGGTCGGTGAAATCGGCGATCTGGTTAAAAGTGGCGTTAGCAAATATCTCAACCAGGAAGTAACGCTTAATATTAAACATATCCAGGATTATCGCAACTACAAGGTCAGTATTGAAAAGGCCA
>CAYVBC010000158.1:0-4436 GCA_964449545.1 uncultured Clostridia bacterium
TGCAGGGATGAACCGGGTCAGGGTTGCTGGACGAAGCCCAGGGTGAGGCCGTTGATGTCCCGGGCGTGAAGCAGGCGCACTCCCCCACCCGTGGTCACGGGGCCGTACAGGATTTCGACCCCGTGCTTTTCAAGATGCTTTTTCACCTCATCCACGTTTTTCACGAAAAATCCGATGGATATGCCCGTTCCTGAGAACGTGGTCCCCCTGCCGTCCCGGATGAATTCGATCTGGTGTCCCCGCTGATCCTCCACGAAGGCGATTTCCATTCCCGGCGCGGGAGAAAACCGGCGCGCCTTCTTGAAATCCAGAATTTTCTCATAAAACGCGATGGATCCGTCAATATCCGTGGTACTCACGGTGATAAAACTGATCTCCATATTCCACTCCTCCCGGGAATCTTTTGCTGTGTGAATCAAATGAATGCCGCCTGCATGAATATTATACGCATTCTGGGCCTTGTTTCAGGTAGGGACGATCGTCCAGGTTTTTGAGAACTCCGTGTTTGCGCGCGGTTCGCCTCCAGCTTCTGCCGGCAAAGAAAAGATACATCCGCTTTGGAATCATCGGTTTTGCCATGAGCGAGACCGCTTCAGGGGGCACGGGTTTACCGGAGGCCAGGGCGTCCGCGGTCATGTTGAGGGACTTGATGACCCAGCGGGTTACCCCTTTCATGCGCGGCAGGGGGGTTCCGTTGATGATCCCCCCTCCTCCAAGGCCCAACCCTCCCGCCCATTGAAAGCCGGTTTCCATGGCAAATTGGCGACAGATGGCAAGGGCCGTATGATTCTGGTGGGCTTCGGGAAATCCGCAGTTCACGATGGCCAACAGGCGCTGATCTTTCAGGGGGGCGTTTTTTCGACGATATTCAGCGATATCTTCCAGTATTCTGATGACCGGATACGGCAGGGAATCCACGTACAGCGGAAATGCCAGGATCACGATGTCCGCCTGGTGGATGGACTCCAGTAGTGACTCCCCGCTGGTGTCCGGTTTCAGGGGAGCGGAAGTGATGCGGATTTCCGTCTCAAATCCATGCTCCCGCAGCCTGGAAAGAAGGTGGTTCCCCAACGCAAAAGATGTGCTGCGCTTGCGTTTCGGGCTGCCCACCAGTAGCAGAACACGTTCCGCGGATTTCATTGGGTGACTCCCGCTTCGGACAGGAGTGACTGGATCCGTGCGCGCGTCTCCCCTTCCCCGTGTTCCTGCGACAGAATTCCCACAGAATATGCGGGTGGATGAAAATTCAGTGCGTTCCGGCCGGCCAGGGTGGTGAATATTTTTTCACTCTCCGGGTCCAGGTGAGGCATCGTGCCCACGACCATCAAGCGGGGATAGTGCTCATAGCGCAACTTGTGGTGCGTTTCCCCGTTTTTCTGAATGAAAAAGGGCGAGACCAGGCCGATAATGCGATCGATGGCTTTCTTGAGTTCCGCGGAGTATCCGCCGAACCGTACGGCTGTCACAAATACAACCATATCGCTCTGGATGAACATCCGGGAGATGTCACGGCCCGGATCCGCGATTGCGCAGATCCCGGGAGTCTTTACCCAGCAATCAAAACAGCCCAGACAGTGGGCACTCCGGATATCACGGATGGTGAGCGGTGTGACCATCCATGCGATGGACTCGAGTTCCGCGGCAATAAGTCGGGAAACGTGATCCACCGGTGCCTCATCCCGTCCGGCTCCATTTAAAATGGTTGCTTTCATGCTCTCTCTCCTTCAAAAAAGCTGCGAACGGAACGATTATGACATAATTCCTTTCTTTTTTTGAAAGCAGGAGGAATTTTAAGCGATTTTCAGATCAGAGGCATCGATCTAGAAATAAAAAAAGTAAATCAGGACCAGGGACACGATCCCGATCATCACCTGAAGGGGAATGCCTATCTTCAGGTAATCGGAGAAGCGATACCCTCCCGGGCCGTAGACCATGAGGTTGGTCTGGTAGGAGATGGGAGACGCGAAGCTGGCCGCAGCTGAGATGATCACGGCCAGCGCGAAGGGGTGCACCTCGGATCCCACGGAATGGGCGGCACTGATGGCGATGGGGAAGAACAGAACCGATGTCGCGTTGCTGGTGATGATGGTGTTGAAAATCCCGGTCAGCAGGTACACACCGCAGAGGACACCGAAAGTGCCCAGGTATTTTCCCACCTGGACGATTTTCCATGCGAAGAACTCAGCGAGGCCGGAGTTTCTCATGGCCGCGGCGATGCCGAAGGCGGACGCGATGATGATCAGGACTCTCCAGTCAACGAGGCTCTCTTTACGGGAGATGAGACCGAAAAGACTCAGGAAAACCACGGCGCCGCCGGCGGCCACAACCAGGGGAAAGACGTTGAGAGCCGTCAGGAGGATCATGGCCAGGAAAGCCCCACCCGCCAGCCACTTGCGATGGGGATGCTTGCTGTCCAGGGGCTGGGGTGTGGAGACCAGGTAGAAATCACCGGCATGCCTCCACCGTTCAGAAAACGACTCCTCCGCGAGAATCAACAGGGTATCACCGGGATGAAGAACGATGTCACCGATTTTTTTCGCGATCCGTTCGCCACTGCGATGAATGGCGATGATCACGGCTCCGTAGTACCCGCGGAAGTTGGATTCCCGTACGCTCCGCCCCACAAGGGGGGAGCTGGCGGAGATCACCGCTTCAATTGTGCTGGGCCGGTATTGTTTGTCGTTTTTCAGATGAAACAACGATTTTTTCGCCACCAGGAGGCCGGGAATCCGCTGCAGCTCCATGATGGTTTCCGGAATGCCGGTAAAGAAAAGTCGATCGCCCGTCTGGACGATCTGGTCGGGTCGCGCCGGGGTCAGCACCTGGTCGCCCCGCTGGATCTGGAATAGAAAGAGACCCTGGAGATGACGCAGACCGGCCTCTTCCACACTCTTGCCGATCCCCCTGAAGTCTTCGCTGACTTTGATCTCCACCACGAATTCGCGGGCGTTGCGGTCCAGTTTAAGGATCGGTTCCCCACGATTGGGCAGGAGGTATTTACTGGCCAGGATGATGTAACCGAGTCCGAGGACCGCGAGAGGAACCCCGATGCGGGATATTTCAAAGAAGGTAAGCCCCTTGTATCCGTGTTCGATCAGCAGACCGTGGACGATCAGGTTGGTGCTGGTCCCGATCAGGGTGCAGAGCCCTCCAAGAATGGCCGCATATGATAGAGGAAGCAGGTACTTGGATACGGAATAGCCATTCCGTTTACTCCACTCCTTGACGGACGGGATCAGCATGGCCACAACGGGCGTGTTGTTCATGAAGGCGGACAGCATGGTGACGGGGATGAGGAGACGGGCGAGTTTTCCACGCAGGCTGCCCTTGGAAGTCCCAAGAATCAGCCGGTTCAGACTGGCCAGCAGCCCGCTGCTCTGCAACGCGCCGGCCATGAGGAACAGAACGGCAATGGAGATGACACCGACGTTGGAAAAACCGGCAAACGCTTCCTGGGGGGAAATGACCTCCCCCATGATCAGCAGTAAAAGAGTGGTAACGATGGTCAGTTCGATGTCCAGCCATTCTCCGATCAGAAGGATGGTCATCGCGACCAGCAGGATCAGGGTGTACCAGAAATCGAATCCCATGTTCATTTAAGGAAACTGAAGAAACTCTCCTTACCGGATTCCGGTGGCGCAGCGAATGCAAAGGATGACAATACCATAATGTATTCCGGATTGACAATATTGAATCAGTCCCATGCCGTGGGCTTACGTGGTGTCCCGGGACCGGGAGTATCTGCGGTCAGGTCGCGGCGAAGGTTGGCCAGCATGCGGGACAGGTACCCTGCCGTTCGCTCAATCTCATGGCCCAGGAACCCCTGCAGGAGGATTTCTAAATGCTTCCGGGCTATCTGCTCCATTTCAGGACGCAGGGACAGGGCTTTCGCTGTGGGTGTGAGACGATTCCGGCGTTTATCATCAGGACAGCGCTCCCGAAGCAGATAGCCTGAATCTTCCAGCTTCCTGAGGGCCTTTGCCGCGGTGGTTTTGTCTATGCCTGCCTGCGCGCACAGTGAATCCTGTGACATTCCGGGGGCCTCCATGATGATCCGCAGCAGTACCACCTGCCCGCTGCCCAGTTTTACGGATGCCAGATCGCGGAGATGAAGGCGCTGCCATTGACGAAATACCTCGAGTAAAAGACGGCCGACACGGCGTTCCGACATGAAATCCTCCTGTTTTGGTTGGTGGGCCAACAAAAAACGATCCGTTTGGTTGGCACCACAACAATAGCATGTCGAGTCCCTTCATTCAACGATTTTCAGATTTTAAATGATCCGGCATACCCGCGTTGAAATTCGTTTCCCGGGATGATGACCGCCCTGGATGCTGTTTGAATCCGGGGTTTTGCGCGAAACGATTCCGGATTTCATTGCCGCAATCCCGAAAAAGGGCATAACACAACCGGCAGGGATGCTCAATGGGAGGGGA
>CAYVBC010000159.1:0-4397 GCA_964449545.1 uncultured Clostridia bacterium
CCCGTCAACCTGCCCTACACCATGGACGCGGAAATGGTGATTGATGCGGTCAAGGCCCTGAAACCGGCCATTCTCTACCCCTACCATTACACCTATGGCACCAGTGATCTTGAAAACCTGAAGCGCCTGATGAAAGAGATATCCGGAACCGAACTCCGGGTAAAAAACTCCCCCTGAACCTTCACAATCGTCTTGCGTTCCCCGCATCAGGGGAGTAAAATATCCTTTTATAATCCACTTGATAAGAGGCGATCATGAGCGTCATCAGCCCCCGCGCGGAAGAGTTGAACCGCACCATCCAATCCATCAGTCCCGCCGTATACCACCTGTTGTCCGGAAAGGGACGTTCCATCTACTTTCCCGCGTCCGGGATCATTGCCCAGGGTAATGAGGCCAGATCCTGCGACATCAACGCCACCATCGGAACCGCCCTGGAAGAGGACGGCAGCCCGGTCCGGCTGACCGCGATCGCGGATCGTGTCGACCTTCCACCCACCGAAGTCTTCCCTTACGCGCCTTCCGCGGGGGTGGGCGCATTGCGTGACCGCTGGCTGCTCCGCATGCGGGAGAAAAACCCCTCCCTGGAAGGGAAACCCGTCAGCCGTCCCCTGGTCTGCCAGGCCATCACCCACGGGCTGAGCCTGCTTGGATCGCTGTTCATCGATCCCGGAGACGCGGTGCTTCACCCCCACCTCTTCTGGGGGAACTACAACCTGGTCTTCGGACACGCTGCCGCTGCCACCCTCCGCCCCTACCATTTCTTCAAGGGAGACGGCCTGGACCTGGACGCTTTCCGCGAATCTCTCATGACCGGTGGACCGGATGGATTCAAAGCGGTTATCCTGAACTTCCCCAACAATCCCACCGGATATACTCCGACCCAGCGGGAAGCCATGGAAATCCGGGATATCCTGATCCAGACGGCGGAACAGGGCCACCGCTTCCTTGTCATCCTGGATGACGCCTATTTCGGCCTTGTGTACGAAAAAGGTGTGTACATGGAGTCGCTGTTCTCCGAACTGGCCGATGCCCATGAAAACATTCTGGCCGCGAAGGTGGACGGCGCCACAAAGGAAGAATACGCCTGGGGTTTCCGCGTCGGATTCATCACTTATGGCATTCGTGGGGGTACTCCCGATCTCTATGCCGCCCTGGAAGAAAAAACAGCCGGAATGCTTCGAGGCAACATCTCCTCCACCTCCCATCTGTCACAATCCCTGATTCTCCGGGCCCTGGAAGACGAGGGATACGCGGCGGATAAAAAATCCCGCTACCAACTGCTCTATTCCCGATACCAGGAAGTCCGACGCGTTCTGAACCACCACCCTGAATACGCTGAGTGGTTCACTCCCCTGCCCTGCAATTCCGGGTACTTTATCTGCCTGGACCTGAAAGGGCTTGCGGCTGAACCCGTAAGACGTCGCCTCATTGACGTGTATAACACGGGCACGGTGGCCCTGGGATCACTGTTGCGCATCGCCTTCTCCTCCACGCCCACCCCACGGATCCAGGAGCTTTTCGCCAACATCCACGCGGCCTGCAAGGACACGGCAGGTACTTGACAATCACATCCCCTTCCCGTACCTTGACTTCGGTGAGATTCAGATCTGAAATTGCGGACCCAATCAGTATCGCTTGTTCACCTCACCCCTTTTTCAACCATTTCGGAGGATCCCATGAGCGCAACACCCACCACTTCATCTAAAACCAATCCATGGCGCATCACCGCTATCTCATTGGCATTGATCTGTGCCGTCCTGGCGGCCGCGCTCTTCATCACCCACGCGCCACCGGGCAGAGAACCCTCCTTCTCTCCCGAAACGGTTTCCTCCGCCGCCTTTCTTTCAGACCTGGAATTCACACCATCGGAGATTGAACTCATGATGCCCGACCTGCGCGAACGGCATCAGCTTTTCCGCCGCCTGCGCGGAGTGTCTCTTTCAAACAGCGTTTTCCCCGCATTCTTCTTCAACCCGCTGGCGCCAAGCGATGCGTTTAACGGCCCTCCGCAAGGGATCCCGGTCGCTTCCGCCCCGGTGCGTCAACTCCCGGAAAACCCGGAGGAGATCGCGTTCCAGCCCCTTCCGGTACTCTCCGCCTGGATCCGCACAGGAAAAATCCGCAGTGTGGAACTGACCCGGATCTACCTGGATCGTTTGAAGCGACTGGGTCCCCGGCTCAAATGCGTGGTAACATTGACGGAAGCGCTGGCCATGAAGCAGGCGGAAAAAGCCGACCGTGATCTGGCTTCCGGCCACTGGCGCGGGCCCCTGCATGGAATCCCCTATGGGATCAAGGATCTGTTCGCGGTGGCCGGAACGCCCACCACCTGGGGCGCGAAACCCTTCAGCGACCAGGTATTGGACGAAACCGCCACGGTCGCGTTACGCCTGGAAGCGGCCGGCGCGGTTCTGGTTGCCAAATTGAGCACCGGAGCCCTGGCCTGGGGAGATGTGTGGTTCGGCGGCAAAACCCGCAACCCCTGGGACCTGGAACAGGGATCCAGCGGATCTTCCGCGGGTCCCGCGTCCGCCACGGCCGCGGCCCTTGTGGGATTTTCCATCGGCACGGAAACCTGGGGATCCATTGTCTCCCCGGCTACGCGCTGCGGCGTCACCGGTCTCCGCCCCACATTCGGGCGGGTCAGCCGTCATGGCGCCATGGCGCTCAGCTGGACCATGGACAAAGTCGGCCCCATCTGTCGCTCCGTGGAGGGATGCGCCCTTGTTTTCGCCGCGATTCATGGCGCGGATGAAAACGACCCCACTGCCAGAGATTTCCCCTTCCACTGGCCGCAACCAGCGGGGATCAAGGGTCTGCGCGTGGGCGTGATTCAAAGCCTTTTTCCCCATAAGGAAAAGGAAGGCGAACTTGATCAGGCCAGCCTGAAAGTATTACGCGGGCTGGGAATTCAGTTGATCCCCCTCTCCCTTCCCCGACTGCCGGTTCAACCCCTGGCGTTGATCCTGAACGCTGAGGCCGCTGCCGCTTTTGATGACCTGACCCGCTCGGGACGGGATGACGAACTGACCCGACAGATCCGTAACGCCTGGCCCAACGTGTTTCGCCATTCCAGGCTGATTCCCGCGGTGGAGTATATCCAGGCCAATCGGGTCCGGTCTCTTCTGATCCATGAAATGCGAAAACTCTTTACCAATGTGGACGTGTACATCTGTCCCAGCTTCGGTGGCGATAACCTCCTGCTCACCAACCTCACCGGCCACCCGGCCCTGGTCCTGCCAAACGGATTTGACGCCAAGGGTCACCCTCATAGCATAACGCTCACCGGTGATCTTTTCGGAGAGGAGAAACTCCTGCGCCTGGGCGCGGCCATTCAGACGGTTACTGATTTTCACAAACGCCGACCCGGGGGAATCGCTGAAACGGGAGAGGCACGAAAACCATGAGTGAATTCACATTTTCTGGAGATTTTCGCTCATGAAAAAAAGGGGGGTCATCATTCTGATGGCACTGGCCGGCGTGGCTCTGTTCATCTACGTGGTATTCCACGCCGGACCGGAACGAATCTGGAATACGCTGAAGCGCATGTCTCTCCTGGAATTTCTGTTCCTTATCCTGTTGCGGATTCTCTTCTGGGGACTGCGCTCTTTAAACTGGCACGGCGTTCTTTCCCGGCTGGATGAAAAAAGCAGGCTGACACATCTCCTGGGTGCCCGGATGGCCGGCCATGCCATGGGATATATGACCCCCACTTCAAGAATCGGAGGCGACGCCTTCAAGGCTCTTATGGTCAATGAGATCCCGCAGCGAAAGGTCATCGCATCCGTGGTGATCGACAAGACCATCGAACTCCTGGCCACAGCATTAATGATTCCCGTGGCCGTGGGCATGATCATCGTCGCCCTGCCCCTTTCCCTCGGCCGTACGATTCTCTTCCTCCTGGCACCAATCCTGATTCTCGCCCTGATCATCCTCCTGATCCAGCAGCAGAAGCGGGGGCTATTCACCCGACTCCTGAACCTGATGAGCCGTTTGAAACTGAAAATCTCATTCCTGGAACGCCACCGGGAAAAAATCGCTGAAACCGATGCGAATATGGCTGAATTCTATTCCAAACACAGGGATCGATTCGCCCTGGTCTTTCTGGGATATCTTGTTTTCATTGCCCTCTGGACCGTGGAAATCTACATCACGTTACGATTCCTCGGCTGCTCGGAGATCACCCCGGGCAAGTCATTCCTCATTGTCATCATCGGTTCCGTATCCTTTATCCTGCCCGGAGTTCCCGGTTCAGTGGGCGTTTACGAGATGACCTACCTTTCACTGTTCGCTCTGCTGAATCTTCCCGTAAACCATGCCGTGGGACTGATCCTGGTCCGCAGGGCGTTGGACCTGATCATGGCGGGATGGGGCACAACGATCATCATAGCGCGCGG
>CAYVBC010000160.1:0-4389 GCA_964449545.1 uncultured Clostridia bacterium
ATTGACTTAAAAGGCCCTCTGGGGTACACTTCCAGCAAGGAGCGGTCAAGATGAAAGTAAGCAAACTCGTGGAAATTCTTGATGGAGAAGTCCTCTCCGGCGAAAGCCGCCTGGACGAAGAAGTCCATTCCATCGGCGCCGGGGATATGATGAGTGACATCCTCGCCCTGGCCAAACCCGGCATGGTAATTCTGACCGCCCACACCTCCCCCCAGTCCGTTCGCACGGGCCTGGTCACGGAACTGCTCGCCATTGTGGTCGTCCATAACAAGAACATCCCCCCTCCAACCCTTGAACTGGCCAAAAAAAACGATTTCCTGCTCATCCGCACCAGCAATTTCATGTTCTCCGCCTGTGGCCTCCTGTACGAATCCGGGTTCAAGGGGATTGATGGCTGAAGAAAAAAATCTCAAGAAATACGCGGATATATTCCAGGACCTGAAGGCCTCGGATATCATGACCCGCAACCCCGTCTCATTGACCCCGGATAAAAAAGTCGCCCAGGCCAAGGAGATGATGCGGATCAAGAAAATCTCCGGCATCCCCATTGTCAATCCGGACAAAACCCTCGCGGGAATCATCAGCATTGAGGACATCATCACGGCCCTTGAATACGGGCGCATCAACGATCGCCTGGAAGATGTCATGACCCGGCGGGTGATTTCAATTGCCATGGACGACAATCTGGCTGAAATCGTCGACAAGTTCAACACCTTCAAGCTGGGCCGCTTCCCCGTACTGGAAGCGGATGGGAAACTGCGTGGAATTATCGCACGGGAGGACATCCTTCACGGAATCCTCGAGAAGTTCAACCTTCTCTACATCCATGACACCAAACGGACCACCACCCTGAACCAGGAGTTTTCACTGATCACGGGAGAACGGCTGCGCGTGGATGAAGCGGAATTTCACTACAACATCGATGACTCGGATATTACTTCCGCGGGAACCGGTGCCGCACTCCTGAAACAATTCCTGAAAAAAAAGGGAATCGACCATGAAATCGCCCGGCGCGTCGGCATTGCCACCTACGAGGCGGAGACCAACGTGGTGATCCACAGCCGCAGCAAGGGTGATATCTACTGCTTCATCCGGCCGGATCGTATCATTGTACGCATCACGGACATGGGCATCGGTATTGAAGACCTGGACAAGGCGATGACCGAGGGATTCTCCACGGCATCAGATTACGTGCGGGAATTCGGCTTCGGGGCCGGTATGGGTATTCCCAACATGAAACGGTTTGCCGACAAACTCGTGATCCTTTCGGAAAGAAACGGCGGAACCCAGGTGGAAATCGTCTTCTTTCAGCCCTCCGTGGGCTGGAGTCCCGATAAGCACTGAACCGGATTCTCCCTCCCCCCTTGCAAAGTTTCTTTTACAGTGATAGAGAGAAACCCTGCGGCCCATTGCGGCCCACCTGGAGCAGGAGGCGACATGTCCCGGAAATTCGTTTCGAACTGGTCATCCGAAGAGGTTTCCCACCTGGTTTTCACCCATTTCGGAAAACGCGGTACGGCGCATCCGCTTCATGGTGAGAGAGACCACAACTTCCGCCTTGTCACGGACACCGGAGAATTCGTCCTGAAACTGTCACCACCGGAGGATGACGCCGGCTTGCTCGACTTTCGCACCCGGGCCCTCCGCTATCTGGAAAAAATAGATCCCGGACTGACGGTTCCCAGGGTGATTCCCGGTGCCAACGGGGAGGCGATCGTTTCCCTTGAGACCGCTGGAGGAAGCCGGAGAACCCACGCCCACCTCCTGTCATGGCTCCCCGGCACCCTCATGGTGGATTTCAAACCCGGAACTACCCTATTGAGCCGGGACCTGGGATCCTTCCTGGGACGCCTGGACCAGGGCCTCAAGGAATTTTCCCATCCCTCCATGCAGCGGGAACTGGCCTGGGACATGGCGCAGGCGGCCACACTGAAAGAACACCTGGAGGCGGTCCCGGATCCGGAGCTGCGTTCCCGGCTCTCCCGGGTGCTGGAATCCTGCGTAAACCACGTTCTGCCGGCCCTCTCTTCCGCTCCCTGCCAGGTGATCCACAATGACGCGAACGACCACAACCTGCTGGTGGACCGTAGTGACCCATGGAACCCTCGCGTGAGCGGGATCCTCGATTTCGGCGACATGGTGTATTCTCGACGGGTGTTCGAACCCGCCATCGCCGCGGCATACGCCTGCCTGAAGGGAGATGATCCCGTGGCCATGGTGGCGAACCTGATTGCCGGATACCACGAGGTCATGCCCCTGGAAGAAGTAGAGATCAATCATGTATTCGACCTGGTTCTCCTCCGACTGGCCACCAGCCTTCTCATGGCGCACGCCCGCAGTATCTCCGAACCGGACAACCCCTACCTGCAGATATCCCAAACCCCCGTTCTGCGTGCCTTCTTGAGGCTCTTCCCGGGCAGACCCGCCCTGGCCCGGGCCAGGATTCGACATGCCTGCGGGCTTCCCGGCCTTCCCGGAGCCCCGGAGGTTCAGCGATGGCTCCTTTCCCAGCGGGGAAAATTCGCGCCCGTTGTATCCGGACTGAAGGATGACGAAATCCACGTGTTGGACCTCAGTGTGGGTGGACGTGACGCATCCGTGTCCCGGGGTGCTTCAGGATGGCGTGTTCCCACGGGAAAAATACCAGTGGTGGGGCGATATAATGAAGCCCGCCTCTGCTATACCACTTCCCAGTTCCGGGAAGAAAACGGTTCCCGGACCATTCACCTGGGAATCGATTTGTTCGCTCCCGCCGGGGAACCCGTGCACGCGCCCATGGACGGCCAAGTCGTTAGTGTGGCGGACAACAACATGCCCGGAGATTACGGTCCCACCGTGATCCTGGAACATCGCCCGGAGGATGGTCCTCTCTTCTATTCCCTGTACGGCCACCTGCGGCGCGCGTCCGTTTCCGGTCTGAAGGCCGGAGATGAGGTCAAAAAAGGAGATCTTTTGGCGCGTATGGGATCAGCGGAGGAAAACGGCGGGTGGGAGCCCCACCTCCATTTCCAGGTGATGGCGGATCTTCTGGACTGGGAGGGTAATTTCCCCGGCGTGGCGCGGCCGGAGGATCGGGAGTTGTGGCTCGGCATCTGTCCGGACCCCAACACCATCCTGGATATTCCGAACCGACATTTTCCCCCGCCCCCCCGCTCCGAAAAGAAAATTCTCGAAGAGCGCAGGCAATTTGTGAATCCCACGCTCAGTGTTTCCTACCGCAACCCGCTGACCATCGTACGGGGATTCATGCAGCACCTGTACGACGTGAACGGCCGGATCTTCCTGGACGCGGTGAACAACGTACCCCACGTGGGCCATTGTCACCCCCGGGTCGTGGATGCCGTGGCCACCCAGGCGGCCATCCTCAACACCAACACCCGCTATCTGCATGAGTTTCTGGTGGAGTACGCTGAAAGACTCACCGCCACCCTCCCTGATCCCCTGCAGGTATGCTTTTTCTGCAACAGCGGCAGTGAAGCCAATGATCTGGCATTGCGCCTGGCTCGCCGGGCCACCGGGAGACGGGATATCATGGTTCTTGACGCCGCCTACCACGGGAACCTGGCCGGCCTGATTCACATCAGTCCCTACAAGTTCGCCGGCTCCGGAGGCGATGGTTGCCCCCCGGGCACCCACGTGCTGCCCCTTCCCGATCCATTTCGCGGCCCCTGGCGCGGGCGTTCCCACTGTGGCTCCCTTCACGCGGACGAAGTTCGCGAAATGATCCGCGGGCTGGAAGCCGCCGGCACACCGCCGGCCGCCTTCATGGCGGAATCTCTTCCCGGATGCGGTGGCCAGATTGTGTTTCCCGATGGATATCTCTCTGAGGCCCACGCGGCAGCCCGTGCCTGCGGCGCCCTGACCATCGCGGACGAAGTCCAGGTGGGCTTCGGCCGGGTGGGAGACGCGTTCTGGGGCTTCCAGACCCAGGGCGTGATCCCGGACATCGTCACCATGGGCAAACCCATGGGAAATGGTCACCCCCTGGCCGCGGTGATCACCACCCGTGAAGTGGCGGACGCGTTTGTGACCGGCATGGAGTATTTCAACACCTTCGGCGGCAATCCCGTTTCCTGCGCCGCGGGCATGGCGGTTCTGGACGTGATCGAGGCGGAAGGGCTGCAGGAACACGCCCGGGAAGTCGGAAGTCACCTGCTGACCGGGTTGCGAGAACTCGCCACACGACATCCCCTGGTGGGCGAAGCGCGCGGTCTCGGACTGTACGTGGGCGTGGAACTGATCCGTGACCGGGAGACCCTGGATCCCGCGGATTGGGAATCCGCCTATATCGCGGAGCGGATGCGTGAAGAGGGGATCCTCATCAGCGTGGATGGCCCCCGCCACAACGTGCTCAAGATCAAACCCCCCCTGTGCTTCAACAAATCCGAC
>CAYVBC010000161.1:0-4373 GCA_964449545.1 uncultured Clostridia bacterium
TGATGTGCGTAAAAAATACGGCATTCCGGAGGAAAACCGGGTGCTGTTTGTTTTCGGAGGGAGTGGCGGGGCTCGAACCATCAACCAGGCTGTAGCGGAGATGATCCCAATGCTCATGGCCCTGGATTCCGTGACCGTGATTTTATCAACCGGACGCGGGTATTCCAGGGAGTACAAGGCCTATGATGACACAATCCGGCGCATACAGAGAAAAAATTTCCCCATTGAGATTCCCGGTCGCCTTGTGGTCAGGGAATACTTTGACAATATTGATGAGATCTATTCCATAGCGGACCTGGCGGTATGCCGGGCCGGTGCGGGCACCGTGAAGGAGATTACTACCGTGGGGATCCCCTCGGTGATTATTCCCAAGGCGGATCTGCCCGGAGACCATCAGATCCTGAACGCCATTGAGGTGGAGAAATCGGGAGGCGCCCGGGTTGTCTACGAGATGATACGCCCCGCCAATGGTCGCAGGGAACTGCATGTTTCGGAAAGTGAACTTTTTGGCGTGGTGCGTGAACTCCTTTTTGATGATGAAGCCCTTGGACGCATGCGGGATTGTCTGGAGGCCGGAGACCCCCGGCAGAGCAACGCGAAGATTCTCGAGGAGGTTGAAGCGCTGATCCTTGGAAGCCCGGAAGAGCTGGAAAGGGAGATTCGTATTTATTACCTCCAGGAACCGGAAGGGGAAATTTCACACGAACTGGTGTTCGATTCCACGACCCTGGGGAATTCCCTGTGGAGTGATATCCATGTGGATTGCCCGGGTCCGGATCGGATCTGTGAAATCCGTCAACTGGGCAACGGGGAACGCCTGGTTCTCCGGAGCCGAAGGGGTGAGGTTCAGGTCAACGGGGAAACGGTGGAAGAGTGGGTTGAGATCCGGGAATCCGATGTGATCCGGATGGGAGACCGGGAACTTCACCTGAAGAGTTATCGGGAAACAGTCTCCTCCATGCGGTCCGTAAAAACCACTGCTTCCAAGATGGTGGGTTCTTCACTGGGGATCGTGATTTCCAGGGTCAGTGGCTTTGTTCGCGAAATGGTATCCGCGGCGGTTTTCGGTGCCGGAAGGGCTATGGATGTATTTGCCGTGGGACTGACGGTGTCGAATTTCATGCGGCGCATTGTGGCGGAAAATGCGCTTGACAATGCTTTTCTTCCCATTTTTCTGCGCCTGTTTCACCGCAGTCCCCGCAAAAAAACCTGGGAAGAATCCTCTTCGCTGATCAATTTCACCCTGGTGGCTGCCCTTGTGTTGACTGTTAGCGGTATTCTGGCCACACCAATTCTCATCCGTTGGCTCTATCCCGGATTCACGGCCAAGGGGCTGGTTCCCCTGACCGTGAATATGACCCGGATCATGTTTCCCTATCTGTTTCTGGTTACCGTAGCCGCGGTACTGGCCGCCTGGTTGAAGGCCTTTAACCGTTTCGGACTGGCTGAATCTTCCGCCGCGTTGTTTTCCGTGGGTACGATTACGGGAATTGTTATGGGGCATGCGTGGTTGGGGGTCTATTCACTGGCCGTGGGTGTACTGCTCGGCGGGCTGCTCCAGATCGCGTTCCTGTTGCCCTTTACAGTGAAGATTCTGCGTTCACCCATGCTGGGATTTTTCTATCGTCCCCGGATCAAGATGTCCGGCGCGGTGAACCGGAAGTATTACCGGCAACTGGGACCCATATCTCTGGACGTTTTTCTCTCCAACACATCGGAAATTGTAAACCAGTCACTGGCTTCCGGCCTGGCCAGTGGTTCGATATCCTATCTCTACTTTGCCCGGCGAATCTTCAGCCTTCCTTTTGCCGTGATTTCTCAGGCCATTAACAGTGTGATCCTGAGGGAATTTTCCGCGAAGATCGCACTTTTTGACAAAGACCGGGCCAGAAAGCTGTTTGTGGACGGAATCCGGATCAATCTCTTTCTCCTGACACCGATTTCCATCCTCTTTGTTTACCTGGCCGATCCCATCGTATCCCTGCTGCTGCAGCGCAGCAGCTTTGACGCAGGAGATGTGGCGGGAACCGCCTATGCGCTTCAATTCTATGCCCTCGGGCTCGTGGGATGGGGGATCCATTCTCTGACGGTACGGGTTTTTTCCGCGAGATTGGATATCAAAACTTCAATGAAGCTCAATTTATTCATGCTTTTGACCCAGATCGGGCTCTGCCTCTGGCTGGTCCGCACTTCGCTGGGATACGCCGGACTGGCTCTTTCGGCTTCCATCTCTTACATGGTTTTCTCTGTAATCCGTATTGCGGTATTGCGAAGGAAACTTCACGGTGAGGATATTGTCATCAGCAGCCGGCCGATCCTGGTAACCCTTGCCAAAACGGCGGCGGCAGCGCTCATGATGATCATTATCCTGGCGGAATCCAGGCAGATTTTCAGACGCATTGCGTTTCAATCGCACATACTTGAAAACACGGTTACCCTTCTCTCTCTGACTTTTGTGGGGTTGTCCGTCTACCTGCTGGTATCCCTGCTGCTGAAAAACACGGAGATATTCTTCTTCCGGAGCCACTGGTTGCGTCCCGCTTCCCAGTTGCCCATTTCCATGCTCTCGCCCTTTCGTTTCCTGGAAAAAGTTCAAGCGGATCCCCAGTCCTACCGCAGGGATTTTCACTACAAGATCAACCTGTATTGCTCCAGCGGGCGATGGGAGGTCAGAAATGTGGGGATCAAACTGATCGGGATATTTCAGGATACCTCCAAAACTTCCTTTCTCATCGACCTGTTACGCAATCGACGTGAAAAGGGATTTATCCGACGCAATGCTCTGACCGCGCTTACGCGGATGCGGAGTTGGGACCCGGAATGGGAACTCCTGTTTCTCGATCTTCTTCAGGACGGCTATTTCGAGGTACGGGTGGCCGCATTGAAACACCTGGCCGTGACCCTGTCCCCGGAAGACTATGACGGTTTTGCCGAATCCGTCCGGGAACGGATGCACCGCGGCTGCATTGAAGAAGTTCTGGAAGCACTGCGGCTGGTGGCGGAAAAGGGAACCCGGGAGGATCTGGATGAGATGGATGGCTTTTACCTCCACCAGAATTCACTGGTCCGGGAAGAGTTGCTGGGGGTATTCATCCACTTTTACCGCCGGGATCTGATGACCGCGGAAGAGGTTCAACAGCGGATCCAACGGGTGCTGATCACTTCAAACAACATGCAGCCGGAATTCCGGTTGAAGGCGCAGATCCGGAAAATTTTCAAGGAGATAGATTCACAATGATTCACCTGATCGTGGAGTGGATGGGCTCGATGACCGGGCAGAGGCTTTTCGGATATATCAGTTTCAGGGCCCTGCTGGCCATGTTAACGGCATTCCTGATGGGGGTGGTTCTGGGAAAACCTTTGATCAATATCATCTTCCAGCTACGGTTCCGGGACCATACCCGGCAGTACGGGGATATTTCGAGCCGGGACAAGGATGGTACGCCCACCATGGGAGGATTGATCATCTTCCTCTCTTTCCTGGTGTCCGTACTGTTGTGGTGCCGGTTGGACAACCTGTTCGTGGGGATTGTAATATTTTCATCCTTCTGGTTCGTTTCCCTGGGCTTTTTTGATGATTACCTGAAAAATGTGCGGGGCAGCAGTGACTCCGGGCTGAGTCGAACCGCGAAGCTCCTGTTTCAATCCGTGTTCGGCCTGATTCTCGCCCTCCTGATCCTCTCTCCGGAGAGCTCTCCGTTTCAGCCGGGGATGGCCAGCAAGCTGTACCTGCCCTTTTTCAAAAACCCCGTGGTGGACCTGGGATTCTTTTATTACCCCTTTATCATCCTTGTGATCATCGCGATCTCCAATTCCATCAATTTCGCAGATGGGCTGGATGGACTGGCCACCGTTCCCGTTGCTCTGCTGGCAACGGTGTACGGTGTGTTCGCTTACATAATCGGGAACCTGGTTTCCGCGAAATATCTTCTCTATTCCTTTGTTCCCGGAACGGGGGAGCTGGCCATAACGATGGCCGCCCTGGTGGGCGCGCTGATGGCATTCCTCTGGTACAATACCTATCCGGCCCAGATATTCATGGGGGATACGGGAGCGATGTTTCTGGGCGGTCTCATGGGCACCACCGCCGTACTTCTGAAAAAGGAACTCCTTTTCATCATTGCCGGCGGAATATTCGTGGTGGAATTCCTTTCCGTTTTTATCCAGGATTACGTGGGAATAAAGCTGTTGAAGCGGAGACTGTTCTACAGAGCCCCGATTCACCATACATACCAGTTCCTGGGTATCGCTGAAACAAAGATCGTGGTTCGTTTCTGGATCATCTCAATTCTATTCGCGCTGCTCAGCCTGATCACAATCAAACTCCGCTGAAGCGGTTCCGGAGGTACCAATGCCTGTGTCGCCAGATCTCA
>CAYVBC010000162.1:0-4372 GCA_964449545.1 uncultured Clostridia bacterium
TTCACGCTTTTTTTCTTCAAGCACAGGTTGCTTTTGTTTTTCCATAGACGCAACTCCTGTTCTGTATTGGGTTCAAGGGTGTCAAACGGTCTGCATATCCCTGATGGTAAGGACGATTGAAAGGCAGTTCATAACCTTCTTTGTATCATAAAGAAAATAAGGATGCAATTCTGAATCCCGGCAATCCCGTTTCATATCAACTCCCGGACCGCCGCTTGCGGTTCTTCCGGGGAAAACCGCACCAGGCACAGCTCTTCTCCATCATGAGCGGCGGACAACATAACCGTTTTCCCCATGATTTCCTTCCATATTCCCGTTAATCTCGCCGCTTCATGCACATGCCCATGCAGGGTGAGTCGTGGTTGATGATTTTCAATGAAGCGGCGGATGGCAATACTTCCCACGTGAACATCCATGGGTACATGATCCACGAAGCGATCGTCAAGATCGGCACGATCCAGTGAGGTGTTGTACGGTGGAGCGTGAAACATGAATATGGAACGGTCCGCAACGGCATCCATGGCCAGTTCTTCCAAGCCGGAACGGATCGTGAAAAATTCCAGTTCCGATTCAGGAACCGGGCAGGTGAGAACGCCCTCTGAAGGATGGGTACAGCCGGGGTCCACAAACCGAGACACATCATATCGTTCCCAATCTTTGAGCCGGAACGGAGAGGGGGGGACAAAAGCATACCCGAATATCTGCCAGGGCGCCCACTCCGCCTTAGTATCATGAATATATTCCCAATTCCCCTTTGCCCCGGCAGACCGGATGGAGGATTCATGGATCCGCGGATCATCATTACCGAGAATCAGGAAAATCCGGGGAAAATCGTCCCCCATCTCCTGACGCAGTGAGGAGAAACCGGGCTCGAGAAACCCATGAATGAATGCTTCTCCGCCCGTGGGCGGAAGCAGGTCCCCGCCCATAAAAACCGCGGGCGGGGGTTCACGATTAATCTGAGCCATCAGCTTCCGGAACCTGTCCCGGTGACCATGCAGATCAGAAACAAAAAAGCATTGGCTGCGGATTGTCCACTCCAACAGGGAAATATCCGAATCCCTGTTCCAGAACGGTCATGATATCACCCGGAGATCGCTTATGCAATTTCACTTCATCGAAGGTCGTCATTGCTGCATCCGGCGGGATTGCGGAATCGGCGGGGTGCGCAGGGCCCTGCGGATATATCGATCCGGTAAGGCTATTGGGAGGGCGTCCCGGGCAGGAAGATCGTCTGATTTCGTCCGTTTCGTTTGGCCTGATACAACGCCCGGTCCGCGGATTGGAGCAGGGACATGGGGTTCTCTTTCCGCCCGGGAATGCACGATGCGACGCCAAGGCTGATGGTGACCCAGTCACTCACATCCGATCCTCCGTGAGGGATATGCAGTTGTTCCACCAACACTCGAAGCTTTTCGGCCGCCACGCGAGCGCCCTGGCTTTCAGTTCCCGGTAGAATGGCCACAAACTCTTCACCACCATATCGGGCCACAAAGTCCCGGGGGCGCACCAAACCTCTTGCCAATGCCTGGGCCACCTGCTTCAGGCACTCATCCCCCTGCTGATGGCCATGGGTATCATTATAGGACTTGAAATAGTCGATATCCACAAACAGCAATGAGAGCGGGGCGATCTGGCGTACGGCCAGGCGCCACTCCCGTTCCAGATTCTCCATGAAAAACCGGTGGTTGGCGATCTGGGTCAATCCGTCCATATGCGCCAGGTACTTCAATTTCATGTTGGCGTCCTGAAGTTGCGTATTGATATCATTCAAGCGACCATTGGCATTGTTCAATTGCACGGTTCTCTCGGAAATCAGGTTTGCCAGCCGTTTATGCCTGCGACGAAGCTGTTGAAGATTCACCCAGTAACCCAGTAATACCAGGCCAACCAGAAGCAGTCCCAGCAACAGGAAAAACCACCAGGTCTGGAAAAAACCGGGTCTCAGCTCAAAGGAGAAACCCGCGGTTTCGGGATTCCACTGGCCTTCGGCATTGCCCGCGGCAACCCGAAAAAAATACTTTCCCGGAGAGAGGTTGGTCATGGCCACAAATCTGCGTGATCCGGCATCGGTCCAGGCATCGTCATGCCCTTCCAGTCGATACCGGAAGCGGACGCTTTCCGGCAGACGAAAACTGAATCCCGAATACTCCACTTCCAGGGTCCCTTTCCCAGGCGGGACCAAAATCTTATTCGATGGCTGGTACTCTTTTCGATTGATCAGAATCTGATCAATGGCAACCGGCGGCAGCACATCCTTCTCCGAGTTCCATTCCCGGTCAAATACGGTCACTCCGTTAATCGTGGGAAACCAGAGCCGTCCGTCCGGAGCCAGGCACCCGGCCGGATGGGCGGGGCCACTGGTCTCAATCACCCGCATTCCTTCGGATTTCCCGAATGCGTTACAGGGAATACGGGAGAGATTGCCGGCGCTGAAGGCCAGGAGGTCCCGGATGCGGACATTGTATACGCCCTTGTTGCAGTTCATCCATAAACGTCCCTGGCCATCGTCCACGATCTGAAAAGCCGAATCACTGTACATCCCATCTTTGATGGAATACACATCCACATGTCCATTATAAAATCGTTTCAAACCACCATCATCCGTACCCAGCCACAGGTTGTGGTCACGATCGGGGTAGATGGTCCAGATTGCATGGGAGTCTAGGCCATATTGAGAACCAAACACCCGGATCCGACCCTCTTTCAGCTCCACAAGCCCTTGATCGTAGGTGCCGAACCACAACTCTCCGTCCCAACCCCGGGAGATGGCAAAAACAAAATCAGAGGGCATGCCGTTTTCTCTGTTGTAGCGACGCACAAACTGTCCATTCTGCAGCAGGGCCACGCCCCCGCCATGGGTGCCCACCCAGACACGATCCTTGTCTTCCACCAGGATGGCGCGCACGATGTCACTGGGCAAGCCATCCTGCTGGGTCCAGGTCCGCAAGCGTCCACGCCCGTCCAGGTGGTGGAGACCGTCCCCATAGGTTCCGAACCAGATTCCGTTGTCATTATCGCCGGCCAGACTCCAGATGCGGCCCCCCCCCCGTTTCCCCCCTCGGGAGAGTACATGAAACTCCCCGCCATCGAAGCGGACAATCCCGCCGCCCACAGTGCCGATACATACCCTCCCGCTGGAATCAGGAACCACGCAGCGAACCTCGTCAACGGGCAGTCCGTTCCGGGAATTAAAGAGCGTGTACCGATCGTCCGTCAACTGGACCATCCCGTTGCGGGTTCCCACCCACAGGCTGCCCTCATGATCCTCCAGAATACTGCGGACCGAATCGCCAGGCAGTCCCTGACGGGTGGTCAGAAACTCCATTTTCCCGTTAAAATACCGGATCAACCCCCCGCCATTGGTTCCGATCCACAATGCCCCGTGTCTGTCACGAAACACCACCCGCACATCGTCATTGTTCAAGCCCTTTACGGGCTGTGGCGGATCCGGATTGTGACTGGAAAACTGAAAGAGACCCTGACCGGCCGTCCCCACCCACAAACTGCCCTCATCATCGCAATACAACACCCGGATGTCATGGGGAAGGCGTTTTTGCCATGGTTCGGAAAAGGGATTTTCACAGGTCAGCAACCCATCATTCGTTCCCACCCACAAACGTCCCCGCTCATCTTCACATACAGCGGAGATGTAATTTGAGCCGGATTGGCGTCCCGGGTAGAATGAAACCGCGCCCTTGCCGGTGATCATGTTGAGCCCCTGGGTGGTACCCACCCAGATCCGATTTCGTCTATCCTGATAAATGGACAACACGAAGTCACCGGAAAGGCCATCCTTCGTAGTGATCAGGCGGAATCGTCCATCTTCGAGAACCAGCAATCCATTGGGTGTTCCGATCCATAGCCGGTTTTTGTGATCTTCACGGATACACTTGATGCTGTTATTCCTCAGGACCGGGATGTTGGACTTGTTAAATACATCGAAACTCACTCCATCAAAGCGGGCCAATCCCTCATAGGTCCCCAACCAGATATATCCTCTTCTCACCTGGCATAAGGCCATCACGGCACTCTGTGGAAGCCCCTTTTCCGTTGAAAAAACGTTCAACCCGTAGGCGATGAGTTTCCGGTTCGGTCTGAGGGCATGCCCCTGCCGGGCGGCGATCAGCAATATAAATACTGAAAGAATAATACCTATGAATCTTCTGTGCATTCTCGATTCACCCTGTGACGAGTGTTATTCTATAGAAGAGAGATTATTCTTTCAACCGGGACGCGAATCCCGTCGGAATTGCGAGGGCGTCATTCCCGTAAATTTCTTGAAGGCGGTATTAAAAACGGACTTGGAGTAAAAACCCGTCTCATAGGCAATCTGAAGAATGGTCAGCGCACTGGAAGCGGGATCCTTCAG
>CAYVBC010000163.1:0-4354 GCA_964449545.1 uncultured Clostridia bacterium
GATTTCATAGGTATCCGGAAAAACCAGGCACACGGATACGCCACCTTCAACCGGCACTTTTCGTTCCGCATTGATCTCCAGTCCCGTGTAGGCTTGAGGGTTGCGTACTCGAAACAGGAACTCTTCCAACTGCTTAGTATTCATTTAGATATGGGTTTAATTTCATCCGGAAAACCACCCCTTCACCCACCATGAATGACAACAATGAAGATCCACCGTATGACAGAAAGGGCAGGGGAACACCCAGGACCGGGAAATATCCGATCACCATGAGGATATTGATCAGAAACTGGAAAAGAATCAATCCGGAAAACAGATAGACAAAATAGAACTGGGCATCCGATTCCGCCCGGAAACGCATCTGTCGAAAGAAAAACAGAAAGTACAGGAGCAGGAGAATGCTGATACCCAGGAAACCGAACTCTTCACCCAGAACAGATGCGATAAAGTCCGTATGGCGGGTGGGCAGAAACTCATATTGTGACTGGGAACCCTGCTTAAACCCTTTCCCTGTCAATCCGCCGGAGCCGACGGCGATACGCGATTGAATGATCTGATATCCACTCGACTGACTGTATTTCTGCGGATTGACAAATGAGATCACCCGATTTTTCTGATAGGGCTGAAGAAGATAATTCCAGGCCAGTACGGATCCGCTGGAGACAATGATCAGGATTGCCACCACCACATAGAGGCGGATCCGTTTCATGATTACCGTTACCAGAAGCAATGAAGAGAGTATGAACGCCACGCCCATGTCCGGCTGAAGTGCAATGAGGGCCATGGGCATACCGATCATGGCCAGGAGACGCAAAAACTCTTTACCGCGAATCTCACGAATCCGGGCCATATATTGCGCCATCATCAGCGCAAGGGGTATTTTTATGAATTCCGACACCTGAATAGATATGATTCCCACTTTCAACCAGCTGCGTGTGCCCGCAATCACCCGACCGGCCACAATCTGTATGAGGAGCACCACCACCAGGGCGATATACGCCGGCCAGGCCAGCCGAAAAACAGTTTCAGACCTCATTTTCATTGCCAGGAAAAACCCCGCGAGAGAAGCCAAAAGAAATATGGCCTGGCGAAAGTGGTAGGCCGTGTCTGAATTGCTGGATGCGCTTGAGATCAGAAAAATCCCAATGAGGACAATCAGCAGCATCACCACGAAATTGGTTTTGTCAAAAAAACGTAGAAATTCACTCATGAGCAAACAACCACCTGTACACACGCGCCGCCATGGGCGCGGCGATTTCTCCGGCATCACCGCCATGTTCCACCAACACCACCACCGCATAACGGGGATCCCGCCGCGGAGCAAAAGAGGCAAACCAGGCATGGGGGCGGAACCTTTTCTGTTTTACAAGGAGTTCATATCGGGGATTTTCTTTGCTGATGACCTGCTGGGTACCCGTCTTTCCACATATATCATACCCGGGAATCCGGGACGCCCTGCCCGTGCCCTCATCATTCACCACGCGGTACATGCCCTCGATCACCTGTTCAATTTGTTCGGCATGAAATGGAAGGGTCGTGAATTTCGCGGGAGTTCGATACAAAATCTCCCCCCGCCGCTCAATCCTTCCCAGCAGGTGCAGAGAGGGACGACGCCCCCGCAACGCGACGGTACTGACCATGGTCAGTACCTGGGCGGGAGTGACCGTTACCCAACCGCCGCCGATGGCCACGGAGATCGTTTCACCCGGATACCAGGGTTGGTCCAACTGGCTGCGTTTCCAGAACCGGGTCGGGACCAAACCCGGATTTTCTTCCGGCAGATCGATCCCGGTGGGCTCCCCCAATCCCAAAGCTCCCGCGTACTCCGCAATAGTGTCAATATCCAACTGCCTGCCCAGTAAGTAGAAATACACATTACAGGAATCCCGGATGGCTTCGGACAGATCCACCCGGCCATGCCCCCATGACCGCCAGCAATGAAAAATTCGATTGTAAATCCGGATCTCTCCGGTACAGTCCACTACAGTGCGTGGCGTTATCTTTCCCTCCTCCAGCCCGGCAAGGGCCATGACGATCTTAAATACAGATCCGGGTGAATACAATCCCCGGGTAAACCGGTTCTGGAGGGGGCGTTTGGGGTCCTCCACCAGCGACTTCCAGGTTACCGGATCCAATATCCCGGTAAACTCGGCCGGAGAAAAATTGGGGTGACTCACCAGTGCGAGTATGCCTCCGGTTGAGAGATCCACAACCCCCACCGTTCCTGTATGTCCCTGGAACTCTCTCTCCATGTACTGTTGCAGGGCCAGGTCCAGGGTCAGGATGATGCTGTCACCCGCTACCGGCGCTTCCTCCTCCACCAGTTCCCGGACCACGCCCAGGTTGTCCCGGATGACCAGCCGCGTCCCCTTGGTCCCCTTGAGAACCGGCTCATACTGATTTTCCAGGCCCGTTTTTCCCACAGTGTCTCCAGAGAGATAGCCCTGGTCCCGTCGAGTTTTCAACTCCTCTTCCGTAATCTCCGACACGTGACCCAGAATGTGCGATCCCACAACTCCCAGGGGGTAATCTCTTCGAGGATCCACGGAAATCTCGAATTCCGGGCGGATATCCGATCGACTCCGGATAAAGACGACTTGCTTGAGGTCAAGGTTCCGGCGGATGGGGATGGGGTAAGCGGGGGGGTACCCCTTGAAGCGTTCCACACGGTTGCGAACCCACTCCTCAGGCACATGAATGGTCTCCGCGGCAAAGCGGATGCTTTCATCCAGATCCCGGGAATTCTCACGAATCAGGATTAAACTGAAATCCAACCTGTTGTCGGCCATTATCCGCCCGCGACGATCCATGATCAGCCCTCTCGGTGCCTTGACACGGATCCGGCGATAGATATTCTGCTGCGCCAGGTCCAGGTATTGACCATGCTGAAGAATCTGTATATTCCAGAAAATAAAGAATATCAGCGAGAACAGGATGACCAGGAACACAACCGCGATCCATGAAATCCGGTCCATATCCCGGACACCCAGGTTGCGGCGCTCAATGTACATTCAATTCCCGCCTCACCCCGGGGATGGCGAGAAGGATCACCCCCAGAAACGCAGTCAACAGCGGCTGGGAGATCAGTAATCCGGACTCGAAAGGAAAATTGTGGATCCACAGGAGAAAGAGGCTGGCCACAAGATTGGAGAAGGAAAGAGACAAAGCGACAAGCAGGAATACGAAATGGGTACGGGTCAGGTCCAGGAAGCGGGAAATCGAATTGACCAGGAACGCCGCCAGAACACGGGAAAAGCCGAAGAGCCCGACCAGTCCCACGGAAAAATAGTCCGTCATCCAACCCAGCAGTGTCGCCACCAGAATGGTTCTAACCGGGCCCGCGGTTACGGCCACGTACACAATTACCAGGTACAGCAGGTCAGGACTGACGTGCAGCACATGGCGGTAGCGATCCAGTACGATCTGCAGAATAAAAAGTGCCGCGATGATAAGGGGCTTAATTTTCCGCTGTTTCATTGAGGATCATCAGTCTCTTAAGCGAACGCTCCACAAAAAACGGGCGTACCCGCACAGTATGAACCAGGTGCGACGTTTTCACATCCACCACTTCTCCCAGGGGTAACCCGACGGGAAACAGACCATCCGTACCGGAGGTGACCACATGGTCTCCCACCTTCACCGGCCACTTCTTCATCAGATACAGAAAGGCGCATGTCCGTGAATTGTCTCCCTGGATCAGTCCTTCCATTCGATCCCGCTCAATGCTTGCGCCGATGCCTCCCATGGAACTGGTAATCAGACGGACTCTGGATGCAAACAGTTGCACCGGCTCCACCACCCGCCCCACCAGGTCTCCATGCTCATTCAGCACAACCATTCCGGGACGAACTCCCTGAAGCGAACCCTGGTCCACCAGGATTGAATGAAACGGGAATTTCGGATCAATGAAGACCAGGTTTGCCGCTTTATACCCTGGGGAATCCCTGTACACCTGCCTTCTATATTCAAGCGGGCCGATCTTGCGACGGAGAAGGTAATTCTCATATTTCAGCCGCGAGTTTTCCTTTTTCAATTTCCGGTACTTGCTGAAGGTATTGGTAACAAAGACATAATGTCTGAAATTCCTGGAAATAAAATCCGTGGATTTCTGAAATACAATTCCCACGGGGGCCACCACATACCCCACTCCCGTGAAAAGCAGAGAACGATTGTTGTTAAGAATAATCCGGCTGGACATGAGGATCAGGTTTAAAAAGAGAATTCCCACCAGAAAAACCACTCTCCGGTTCTCAGCTCCGTCTCGCCGCATATGGTTTCATCCATTCGTTTTCAGCGCGCTCGCCGGAAACGATTTCAGAAGGTTTGACCCACCTTGCTGAGCAGGTCGATATTT
>CAYVBC010000164.1:0-4326 GCA_964449545.1 uncultured Clostridia bacterium
GGACTCCTGTTCTGGTTTGCCGCATTTATCGTGATCATCCTGCTGTGGAACCTGCTTTCCGATGTGTCCACCGGAAGAATACAGAAGCTCAATTTTTCCCAGTTCCTGGAGAAGGTGGAAAAAGGCCAGGTGATTTCCGCTTATCTGGCTGGAAACACGGTGTCCGGGAAACTCAACACCGGGGTTACGGGGGACAGCGATGTGATGAATTATGAGGCTGCTGTTCCCGTAAATTACCCCGATCTGATCAAGAGCCTGCGGGAACATGGCGTGAATATCGAGATCGAGAAGCTGAACAAGAACGAGTGGCTCTCCATCCTCCTCTCTTCCGCGCCCCTGCTGATCCTGATCTTCTTCTGGGTGGCACTGATGCGCCAGCAGAGCGGAGGCAAGGCGTTTACCTTCGGCAAGAGCAAGGCGCGCCTGTTCTCCGGGGAAAAGAACAAGGTGACCTTCAAGGATGTCGCCGGGGTGGAGGAGGCCAAGGAGGAGCTCCAGGAGATCATCGAGTTCCTCAAGGAGCCCAAGCGGTTTCAGCGCCTGGGGGGCAAGATCCCCAAGGGCGTCCTCCTGATCGGCCCCCCGGGAACGGGAAAGACTCTTCTGGCCAAGGCCATTGCCGGAGAAGCGGCGGTCCCGTTTTTTTCCATTTCCGGATCCGATTTCGTCGAGCTGTTTGTGGGCGTGGGTGCTTCCCGTGTGCGGGATCTGTTCGAAGAGGGGAAAAAACATGCTCCATGCCTGATTTTTATCGACGAGATTGATGCCGTGGGACGACAGCGTGGCGCGGGACTCGGAGGCGGACATGATGAGCGTGAGCAGACCCTGAACCAGTTGCTGGTTGAAATGGATGGGTTTGACGCCAATGAAGGGGTCATCATTATCGCGGCCACCAACCGGCCGGATATCCTTGATTCCGCCCTGCTGCGCCCGGGCCGGTTTGATCGCCGCGTCATTGTCAGCAATCCCGATGTGGGCGGTCGCGAAGCCATTCTCAAGGTGCATGTACGCAATATTCCCCTGGCCCGCAATGTCAAGGTTAAGGTACTGGCCCGATCCACTCCGGGATTCACCGGGGCGGATATTGCCAATTTGGTCAATGAGGCCGCCCTGCGTGCCAGCCGACTGGATAAGAAAAAAGTGGAGATGCGTGATTTCGAGTATGCCAAGGATAAGGTCCTCATGGGATCGGAACGCAAGAGCATGATCATCTCCGATGAGGAAAAGCGGATCACCGCCTACCACGAAGCCGGTCATGCCCTGATCGCCGCCGTGGATAAGGAAGCCGACCCGATCCATAAAGTGTCCATCATTCCGCGGGGAATGGCCCTGGGTGTAACCCAGCAGCTCCCCCTGAACGACAAATACACCTACTCCAAACCCTACCTGGAGGCCCGTCTGGCCGTTCTGCTGGCCGGCCGTGTATCCGAGGAAATATTTTTGAACCAGATCACCACGGGCGCGGGAAACGACTTTGAAAAGGCCACCTCCATCGCCCGGAAAATGGTCTGCGAATGGGGGATGTCGCCCCTGGGCACCATGGTGTACGGTCAGAAGGATGAGATGATCTTCCTGGGGCGTGACATGATGGCGCACAATGAGTATTCAGAGGAGACGGCCCGAAGGATCGACCAGGAGGTTAAAAAGATTATCGACAGCGCGTATGAAAAAGCCCGGGGGATTATCCAGGAGCACAGGGAAGAGTTGGAAAGTATCGCCCTGCTGCTGCTGGAAAAGGAATCACTCAACTCCGAAGAAATTCAACTCGTGCTGCATGGAAAGGCCGACCAGGTTAACCATTCTCCGGACATTCCCGAGAAGAGGAAGCGTTCCGTGGAACCCTCCGCCGCGAAAGCGAAGTCGAAAAAGAAACCCGCCCCAACAGAAACGGATTCATGATCGCGGACTTTGTTGTCAACGCTTTTTCCCGCTTCAACCTCGTCGATATGATCGATATTTTTCTCCTTTTCATGGTTTTTTACTACCTTCTGCTTCTGATCAAGGGAACCAAGTCCTACCAGATGACCGTGGGGCTTGTGCTGATCGGACTGACCGCGGCCGTGGCCAGCCTGCTCCAGCTGACTGCTTTTTCCTTTATCCTAAACAACTTCCTGACCTACCTGATTTTTGCCATTATCGTGTTGTTCCAGGATGAGTTGCGCAAGATCCTGACGGAGATCGGCAGTAAGTTGCGCACCAAGTACGAGGAATCGGGACGCAGTGAACTGGTGGACGAGATTGTCAATACGGCAACAGCCCTCTCGTTGTCCAAGATTGGTGCCATCATCGCCATCGAACGTGAAATCAATGTAAAAACATATGTCAATAAACCGGTCCAGATCGACGCTGAGGTGAGCAAGGACCTGCTGTTGACCATATTTACTCCCAATTCTCCCCTGCACGACGGGGCGGTTATTATCAGCAAGGGGCGGGTGGAACTTGCCCGTTGCTTTTTCCCCTTGCCGCCACTGCTGGACTTGAGCCCTTCGGGCACACGCCATCTGGCCGCCATGGGGATTACGCAACAGACGGATTGTGTGGCTGTGGTGGTCTCAGAAGAGACCGGGAAAATTTCCCTGGCCGTGGATGGAGAACTGATTCGCGGGTTGGACCGGGAAGGGTTGAAAAAACGACTGCATCATTACAAGATCTGAGCTCATGAATATCCGACGTATATTAACCAGTAACTTCGGTATCAAGATGGCCGCCCTGGCCATAGCGGTTCTGGTGTGGATCCTGATTACGGGAAAACAGCGCACCTATGAAGAGAAGACCTTCGAAGTAACGGTGGAGTACTTCAATGTGTCCAAGAACATTGATGTGCGAACCGTCCGTCCGGACCAGGTGCGCATCAAGGTTCAGGGGACCACCCGCGAGATCCTCATGGTGACTCCGGAAGATTTTCATTTACGCGTGGACCTGGCGGGAATTCTTCACAGCAAAAGGCTCAACCTGTTTACCGAAGATCATCTGGAGTTTCCGGAGGGGCTGAAAGTCATGTCCATTCACCCCAAGATGATCGAGGTGGAAGTGGAGGAGTTCATGCGCAAGGAGGTCCCGGTGAGAATCCGTTACCGCGGGCGCATGAGTCCCGGAGTGGTCCTCATCAAGCGGAGTGTGAATCCGGAAAAAGTCGTGGTTTTCGGCTACCGCTCCCAGATCCAGAGCGTTTCCGTGGTCAATGCCGAAGAGGATGTAAAGCTGGATGAAATCATGAAGACCCGCACCATCCGGATTCCCCTGCAGAAAACCGAAGAGATCCTGCGTTTCATCGATTCCGACAGTGTGGAAGTCACTATTGAGGTGGAAAACCGCAATGTCGACTCCCGGTAACTCCCTGTTCGGTACGGACGGGATCCGCGGCAGATATGGGGACCCGCCCCTGGATATAACCTCCCTGAAAAAACTGGGCCGCGCCATGGCCCGTGTTCTGGGTCCCTGTAAAATCATTATTGGGGAGGATTCGCGGTCCTCTTCGTCACAGATCCGGGAAACGCTGCTTTCCGGAATGTCTTCCCTCCAGGCAGTGTATCGCTGTGGTGTGATTCCCACTCCGGGGCTTTCATGGCAGGTGCGATCCGGAAATTATGATTGGGGAATCATGATTACGGCTTCTCACAATCCCTGGATGGACAACGGAATCAAGTTGTTCGCCCGGGATGGGCGTAAAGCGCCGGATGATCTTGAAGCGCGGATCTCTACTGAATTTTTGAGTTCCTCTCCCGTCCCGGGGAAGGATGAAAACGGAGCGCGCCTTATGCCTGACCCTGTCGGGGATGGGTATGCCGATGCTCTGGCGGAATGGGGTGCTCCCCTGAGTGGTTCCCAGATTCGTCTCGTTGTGGATGCCGCGAATGGAGCGGCTTCCAGCTGGGTCCGGCCCCTTTTTTCCGGATTGGGAATCCAGGCGGAGGTGATTTTTTCGGATCCCGACGGGCGCAACATCAACAACGGTTGCGGCGCCACCCATCTGGATCCCCTGCGTCTCGCCGTGGCGCGATCCTCCGCCCACCTGGGTGTGGCCCTGGACGGAGATGGGGATCGTGCTCTTTTTGTCGACCGGGCGGGGAAGGTTATTACCGGCGACCATGTTCTCTTCGCTTTGGCCCGTTATCTGGATGACACCGAAGCGGAGTGGAACCGGATTGTGGTGGGGACCGTGATGTCCAATATGGGGCTGGAACAAGCCCTGGCACGCAGAGGGATCGGATTCGAACGCGCGGGGGTTGGCGATCGCCATGTAATGGCGCTGATGCATGAAACCGGCGCTCCCCTGGGAGGAGAGCCTTCCGGGCATACCATCTATTCTCCTTTCCAGCCCACGGG
>CAYVBC010000165.1:0-4312 GCA_964449545.1 uncultured Clostridia bacterium
GAGGCTTCCTTGGCCACATCCGTACCCGTGATTCCCATGGAGATTCCAATATCCGCCGCCTTGAGCGCGGGCGCGTCGTTCACTCCGTCACCCGTCATGGCCACCACGTGACCACGCTGTTTCAGGGCCCTGATGATGCGCATCTTGTGTTCCGGATCCACGCGCGCGTACACGGAGATCTCCTCCACCCGGTCCTCAAGATCATCCATATCTTCCAGATCACGGCCGGAAACGGCCACCCCCTCAATGCCCAGTTCCGCTGCCACGGCACGGGCCGTGGATATCTGGTCACCGGTAATCATGACCACCCGGATCCCCGCCTGCATGCAGCGTTCCACCGCCATTCGAGCCGTTTTTCTCGGGGGATCCATCATGGCCTGCAGGCCCACAAACTCCAGGTCCCTCTCCTCGGGAGCTTCATCAGGCTCGAGCACGCGGCAGGCAAATCCCAAAACGCGCAGTGCCTGGTTCGCAAAGCCACTGTTGGCTTCCAGGATCTCGCGTCGATCCCGCTCCTCCATGGGACGGACCCCTTCTTTTCCACGAATACCGGAGCACAGGTCCAGAAGAACATCGGGCGCACCCTTTACCAGCATCACGCGGCGACCATCCATGCGATGAATCGTGGACATACGCTTTCGCCGCGAGTCAAACGCCTTTTCCTCCAGCCTCGGGTACCGTGCTTCCAGCGCCTCTTTCTCAAGCCCGGCCTTGGCCGCTGAAACGATCAAGCCAGCTTCAGTGGGGTCTCCCATCACGCCATCGGCGTTCATGGACGCGTCATTGTTGAGTGCCCCGACGAGAAGAAGCTTCTCGATGTCCGCGGGGTCCACCTCTTGGCCCTCATGAAAAAATCCCCCCGTGTCGGAATACCCGGCACCGGTCACATGTATGGTTCGGCCGTCCACCCACAATCTGCGCACGGTCATCTCATTCCGGGTCAGGGTACCGGTCTTGTCCGTGCAGATCACCGTGGTGCCTCCCAGGGTTTCCACGGAGGGCAGCCGCCGGATCAGCGCGTTTCGCCGCGCCATGCGCTGCACGCCCAGAGCCAGTGAGACCGTTACCACGGCCGCGAGTCCTTCGGGAACCGCGGCCACGGCCAGGGCCACCGCGGTCATGAATATCTCCTTCAGCCGCACCCATGCCAGGCCTCCGGAACTCCAGATTGATCCGCCCGATGTAAAAAGGGCCTGGCGAATTTCCGGATCCCGGATGACTCCCAGCAGAAAGGTGACGACACATACAGCCAGCACCAGGTAACCCAGCCAGCGGCCCAACTGGTCAAGGCGCAGTTGAAGGGGCGTGGGTTCCTCTTCACTCTCCTGGATCATGGCCGCGATCCGACCGATCTGGCTCTTCATCCCCGTGCGGACCACCACCGCGCGTCCCCTGCCTCCGGATACAATGGTCCCGGAAAAAACCATGTTGCGCTGCTCCGCAACGGGAGTATCATCCGCAAGCCGTGATGTCACCTTTGCCACCGGGAGGGACTCTCCGGTGAGTGATGCTTCCACGGTCTCCAGCGCGTGACTTTCCAGTACCCGGGCATCCGCCGGGATCTTGTCCCCGGTTTCCAGCAGCACAATGTCACCGGGCACCAGGGATTCCGAATCGATACGATCCTCGCGACCGTTCCGTATCACCCGTGCCCGCAATCGGGTCATGCGCTTCAGTGCGGCAATGGAATCCCGCGCCCGGGCTTCCTGGATATATCCGAGGACGCCATTCACGATCAATATCGCCAGGATGACCAGGCTATCCGAATACTCCCCCACAAGTGCGGAAAGCACTACAGCCACAATGAGAATCACGATAATGAAACTGCGGAACTGGTCCAGGAATAGAGCCAGACGGCTCCGGGCCACCCGTTCGACCAAGCGGTTGGCTCCATGCTCCGCAAGGCGCTTTTCAGCGAATTCCGCCCTCAGTCCGATATCCGGCGACACCCCCAGATGAAGGGTACATTCTTCAACACTGAGTGAAGTCCAGTTTATCGAATCCGTCATCCGTTTCCCAGGAAGATTCAGATATGCACCGCCCGCCCACAGATTGCAGCCATTGCTTCCCAAACGTTTTCACCCAGCGTGGGGTGGATAAAGGTGAGATCCAGAAACTCGTCAGCCTTCATTCCTTTCTGCACCGCCAGGGTCAAGGGAACAATCATTTCCGCTGCTTCCGGGCCAACGATGTGTCCACCCAGGATCCTACGGTCCGGCGCGGCCACCACCTTCACCAGTCCGGCTTTTTCATCAATGGCATTGGCGCGTGATCCGGCGGCAAAGGGGAACCGTCCCACATGGATCTCCTCTCCGAACTCTTCCCGGGCAAGTGCTTCCGTCATGCCCACCATGGCCATTTCCGGATCCGTGAATACCGCCGCGGGCACCGGATGATGGGGAACGGGACGTTCATGGAGAATGTATTCCACGATGGCGATGGCCTGGTGTGAAGCCTTGTGGGCCAGCAATGGCTGACCGATCACATCCCCGCAGGCGAAAACACCCGGGAGATCGGTACGGAGATTTTCATCCACCCGGATAAAACCCTTCTCATCCAGGCGAATGGGCAACTGGGAATCAAAAACCCCATCGGTCACCGGTTTTCGTCCCACGGCCAGCAGGACGCGGTTAAAGGAACCCGTCCATTTCCGATCATCTTCCAAAAAGTCCGCTTCCACGACTCCGGGCTCCGGGAAACGGATATCCTCCATCCGGGTATTCGTATGGATGCGGATTTTCTGCTTGTTCAGCTCCTTTTTCAGGATATCCGCGATTTCCTCATCGCTCCCGGGAACCACCTGGTTCATGATCTCCACAACCGTAACCTCGGATCCGAGGTACCGGTACACCATGGCGTTCTCGACTCCGATGGCGCCGGCCCCGATCACCAGAAGCCGTTCCGGGACCTGGCTGACATCCAGGGCCGACCTGGATCCGATGACACGTTCCCCGTCAAATTTCAAGTGGGGCAATTCCGCCATCCGGGACCCGGTGGCGATCACAATATGGCTGGCCCTGATCTCCCGTCCATCCTCCAGGCGGATGGTATCCGCGGCCGTCACACAACCGCTCCCCACAATCCGTTCCACCCCGTATTCCTGGAAAAGGAATTCAATCCCGCGGGTCAACTTGGCCACCACCCGCTCCTTCTGCTTGTTCAAAGCCACCGGGTCAATGCTGATGCCCTCACCGCCGCGCAATCCATACTTCCTGCCACCGCTTGCGTGCTTGACCATCCGAGCGGCATGGAGCAGGGTTTTGGTGGGCACGCACCCCCATTGGAGGCAGGTACCTCCCAGTTTATGGCTCTCCACAACAACCGTTTTCAGTCCCCCTTTGGCCGCCGCTATGGCGCCTTCGTAACCGGCGGGTCCACCGCCAAGAAATGCAATATCATACATCGCAGTCTCCTGTTGCTTAATTATACATTCGGTTCAGGTTGCATTTGTTTCGGTTCAGAGTCCGGTGTTTCAATATTTGCGACTGATCAGTTCCTTCATGCGCTTGACCGAATCACTCAATCCCATAAACACGGCGTTGGCTATGATGGAATGGCCCACGATAAGCTCTTCAATATCCGCTATGGATACAATTTGCGACACGTTCTGAAACCCAAGCCCCCTACCGGCATGGATCCGGAAATTCAACTTGCGGGCATAGGTGGCCGCCTTGCGCAGTTTATCCGTTTCAATAACGGCAAAACTGTTGTTCCAGTTTTCCGCGTATCCTGAAGTGTTCAGCTGAACCGTGCGGATTCCCAGTCGATGCGCCGATTTAATATGCTCCACGTCAGGATCGACCAGCACGCCAACCGCGATTCCCGCGGCCTTAAGATTTCCCGCCACTTCTTCGATCTTTTCCCCGAACATCTGCATGTCCAGCCCGCCAGCGGTTGTACGCTCATCAGAGCTTTCAGGCAACAATGTACACATGTCGGGTTTTATGCTCAAGGCGATCTTGACCATATCCATGGAGGGAGCCATTTCCATGACCAATCGGGTCTTTACCATGGTACGCAACAACTTCAGGTCGCGTTCCTGAATGTGGCGCCGGTCCTGGCGCAGATGCACCACGATGGCATCCGCCCCGGATAATTCCACCAGGACGGCCGCATACAAGGGGTCCGGCTCCCTGGCCCCCCGCGCCTGACGCAGGGTGGCGACGTGATCGATATTGACGGCCAGTTTCATCCTCAATCTCCTCACATCTCTATATGCATACAGTGTACCCGTTCAACTTATTTCGATCAAGAGCGATGCGCCCATCCGACATCACGCCTTTCGAACCAGGGCTTCAAAGGTATCCAGGGT
>CAYVBC010000166.1:0-4306 GCA_964449545.1 uncultured Clostridia bacterium
TGAATGAAATACGGCAGCGAAGATGAACCCCTGGGCAAATTGATCGGCCACAGCAGCCATTCTTTTGTCCGGGCGCAAACCCATGCGATCCGTGAAGCGGGACTGGATATCTCCTTTGAGAACGCCATCCTGATTCACTGGCTTTCGTTCAATCCCGGCTCTCCTCAGCACGATGTGCGGTACTGTATGGACAGGGACAAAACACGGATCGCGCGTGTCCTGGATTCCCTTGAAAAACAGTCCCTGGTGTACCGGGAAACGGATCAGGAAGACCGCAGGATCAAGCGTGTGTTCCTGACCCCGGAGGGAGAGAAACTGGACCGCAAACTCCATGCCATCCGCATCAAGGTGTTGGCCCAATCTCTGCGGGAAATCCCGGAAGAGGAGATCAAGATATGCCGCAATGTGTTGAATATGATCAGGAGCAATTTGAATCATGAGAACCAATCGTCCCAGAATCCCGTTAAATAGTACATCCAGTCCGGAGTTCCGGCAAATCCGAGGGAAAAAATGAAAATCAGAAAAAGTAAAACCACTGTGCTGCTGGGCATTATTGCCGTTGTTTTCCTGTCAATCGTCCTGGCAATGATTCTGAAGAGCTTTAAAGAAGAAACACCGAAAAAACCGCCCGTCATCCCCGTACGCTTTGTCAAAGCGGTTCCCGTGAAATACAGCGATATCATGACCGAGATTTCCGGATCCGGCCGTATCACCTCCACGGAACAGATCAACGTGGTCAGCGAAGTGTCCGGGCGGATATTGAAAACCGCCGTGCCGTTGAAGAAAGGTCAACTTTTCTCAAAGGGCGTGGACCTGGTCCGGATCTATGACGCGGATTTCCGTCTTTCCCTTCTCTCTCAGAAGAGCCGATTCCTGACCAGTGTCGCCAACCTGCTTCCGGATATCAAGATCGACTTCCCCGAAAGCTATTCCGCTTTTGAAGCCTTTTTTAACGCCATTGATATCAACAAGGAACTGCCGTCACTGCCGAAACTGAAAACGGACAAGGAGAAGATCTTCCTGGCATCGCGCAACATTCTCACGGATTACTACTCCATCCAGAGCAACGAGGTGAAGCAGAAAAAATACATCATCCGCGCGCCCTTTGTGGGGACTTACACCACAGTCAATATGCAGGCGGGTTCCATCGCAAATCCGGGGTCGGTGATCGCGGAGATCATCCGTACCGACAGCCTGGAGATCGAAGTCCCGATCCGGTATGAGGAGGCGGTTTTTATCCACATCGGTTCCACCGCGTTCATCACGGATCCGGAAAACGAACAGCGGATCGAGGGCCGGATCATCCGCAAATCGCGCTTCATTGATCCCCAGACCCAGTCGGTTGCCGTATTCGTCAAGCTGGACAACCGCGCAGACGCCCCGCTCTATAAGGGAACCTACCGGGAAGTGACCTTCCCCGACATCCTGTTCCGGAACTGCATGGAGATCCCACGCAACGCGGTGATCAACGACAACCAGGTCTACCTGGTGGTGGATGGGTTGCTGGAATCCCATGAGATCAATATTAAGAAGAAAAACCATACCAAGGTGCTGGTATCCGGCATGCCGGAAGGCGGAACGGTCGTTATCGAGCCCCTGGTCAACGTGAAGCAGAAAGAGAAAGTGAAAATTATCGGGACCGATCAACAATGAAAAAACTGATTACACTCTTTGTCAAATACAAGTTCTACGCCAACCTGATCCTGATTTTCCTGGTTGTGGCCGGCGGGATGAGTTACCTCGGCATGAAGAAATCCTTTTTCCCCGAACGGGCCTCAAGGGACATCACGATCCGGCTGACCTATCCGGGCGCTTCCCCCAAGGAGATGGAGGAGAGCATGACCGCCCGGGTGGAACAGGCGGTTCGTGGCATCGTGGGTATCAAGGAGATCAACTCCGTGTCTCTGGAAAACATGTCCACGGTCACCATCACCACCACCGGGGAGTTTGACCTGGACGAAACCCTCACCGAAGTCAAGAACGCGGTGGATGCCATCAGCTCATTCCCGGTGGACATGGAACGCCCCGTGGTTTCGAAACGTCGTGCCATCACCCAGGCCATGTACATGGCGTTGTCCGGGGACGTGGACCTGTTTACATTGAAGAAATACGCCCAGGAGATCGAAGACGATTTCCTGGCTTCCAATGTGGTCAGTCAGGTCTCCATTTCCGGATTCCCCGCGGCGGAGATCTCCGTTGAAACCAGCGAAGAAACCCTGTTGCGTTACAATCTGACCTTTGATGAGATCGCCCGAGCCATCTCCGCCAACAATCGTGATTTTTCGGCCGGCCTGATCCGCTCATCGGAAGAGGAGATGCTGATCCGTTCACGGTCCCGCAGCGTCAAACCCGCGGATATTTCAGATATCGTGATCCGCGCGGATCCGGACGGCAAGATCCTTCTGGTCCGGGACGTGGCCAGGGTGAAACTGCAGTTTTCAGAGGTGTCCAGCGCCACTTACCTGAACGGCAAGCGGGCCGTCAGCATTTCCGTAAGCAAACTGGCCAATGAAGACCTGGAGGAGATCTCCACCTACTGCCGGGCCTACGCGGAGGAATTCAATGCCACGCACAAAGGCGTCACGCTGACCATCCCTTTTGACTTCATGGAGATTCTGAAGAGCCGGCTTAACCTGCTCTACCGTAACGGCGGTCTGGGACTGATCCTGGTGATGCTCACCCTGGGATTGTTCCTCTCCACCCGGCTTTCATTCTGGGTGGCCTGGGGAATCCCGGCCTCTTTCCTGGCCATGTCGATCCTGGCCGCGTCCATGGGCATCACCATCAACATGATCTCCCTGTTCGGGATGATCCTGGTCATCGGCATCCTGGTGGATGACGGGATTGTGATCGCGGAAAATATATACACCCATTTTGAGAGTGGGAAAAGTCCCAAGCGGGCGGCCATTGACGGCACCATGGAAGTGATGCCCGCTGTTGTCACATCGGTTGCCACCACGATTGTGGCCTTTTCGCCCCTGCTGCTGCTGGAGGGGATGTTCGAGTTCTTTTACGAAATGGGCTTCGTGGTGATTTTCAGCCTGTTCTTCTCATTGCTGGAGGCCTTTTTCGTTCTTCCCGCCCACGTGGGGACCTCCCATGTACTGCGGGTGCGCAAGCGCCGGGAACGGGGACTCCGGATCCGACAAAGACTGGAAAAGGCGATCGACTTCATCCGTTTCAAACTCTATGGCGGGTTGCTGAAGCGGATCATCCACTGGAAGTGGGTGGTACTGGCCATGCCCCTGGCCATCCTGATCATCACCATTGGCCTCTTTTCCGGCGGATTCCTGCGCTATACCTATTTCCCCACTATTCCTTTTGATAATTTCACCATCAACATGGCCTTCAAACCCGGAACCGGGGAGGCGTTAACCAAACGCTACCTGGAAGATTTCGACAACGCCGTGTGGCAGGTCAACGATGAGTTGAAGAAGAAATATTCCGACCCGGAAGATTACATATCCGATACCTATCGCAACCTGGGGTACGCCTTCGACGGCGAGGAAAGCGGTTCTCACGCGGGAAACGTGATGGTCCTCCTGAGGGACATGGAAGGTGCTCCGATCTCCAGTTTCCAGATCGCGGAGATGATCCGCGCGAAGATCGGGAAAAAACCGGAGCTGGAGAAGTTTTCCATCGGCGGCCGGAACAGATGGGGTAAGCCCGTTTCCATCAGTTTGCTGGGCAAGGATATGAACGAGCTCCGACAGGCAAAAACGTATGTTCTGCGGGAGATGGAGAAGATGGAGAACCTCATCAACGTCACCAGTAACGACGTGATGGGCCGTCAGGAAGTCTTGCTGAAGCTGAAGCCCAAGGCCTATTTTCTAGGGCTGGAACACAGCTCCATCGCCAACCAGGTCCGACAGGGATTCTATGGGGGCCAGGCACAGCGGCTCCAGTCGGGAAAGGACGAATTGCGCGTCTGGGTGCGGTATCCCCAGAAGGATCGCTATGCCCTGGGGCAACTGGAATCCATGAAGATCAAGACGCCGGCGGGACTATTCCCCCTCTCTGAACTGGCGGATTACACCATCCGCCGGGGCCCGGTGAGCATTCATCGCTACAACCTGGCCCGGGAGATCCGCCTGGAAGCGGATATGCTGGATCCCTACGCTTCCGTTCCCCTGGTTCTGGAAAAAATGAAGCAGGGTCCCCTGGCTCACGTCAGGTCCGCCTATCCCGGTGTGCGGATCGTTTACCAGGGACAGCGCAAGGAGAGTGACCAGGCCTCGGCGGATATGCTGCGGCTTTTTCTGATCGCGTTCAGCGTGATCGTGATCATCCTGATGATTCATTTCCG
>CAYVBC010000167.1:0-4213 GCA_964449545.1 uncultured Clostridia bacterium
GGTGAAGTTCATCCTGCCTGATTTTTCCCGCTTCGGAATGGGGATCCCGCACATAGCATTCCGGGTAACTGGCACCGATGGCGATGTGCAGGGTGCCTCCGACTTTTTCCACGAAGAGGGGATGTTTGAGGGCCCGGGTCAATCCGGCATTCATGCCCAGGGCCACTTCACCGAGACGGTGTGCCCCCTCATCGGTTTCAATGATCCGTTTCAGGGCATCCTCCCCCTTGACGGCGGAGTATGTGGTGATTCGACCATCGTGAAATTTCAGGTAAATGCCCTGGATGGTGACCCCGTTGTGGAAAACCGGCAGGTCCACGAAGATCTCTCCCTGGGGGGTCCGGGCATCCGGGGACGTAAAAACCTCTCCGTCCGGGAAATTTCGTTTTCCCGTGCACTTAACGGCGAATTTTCCGGAAATATCCATGACCAGTTCAAGCGAGCGATTGTCACGGGGATCCCGGGTGCGTATGGTAATGGTGTCCGAGGCTTCCATCAACATGTAAACCGGATCTTCCACGGCTTCCAGTTCCCGTGGATCCTTGTTGGATGCCTGCACCACCAGTCGAGTGTATTCCTCCAGGGACATCTCTTCGATTCTCGCAAAAGCGGGGGTGGGAAACAGGGTGAGAACCCAGGGTTTGGATAAGCGGATTCGCTTGAACGGTTCATCGGCACGGGCGATGGCCGATGTGGTTTCCGGGGGAAGATCCGCGAATGCTTCCGGAGTTTCAGCGCCCAGGATCTCGATATATTTGGTCATCGATTCATATCTTTCCCGTTGCCAGTCCGGGACTCTGGATATCTGCGCTTCCGTGCCGAAACGCGCCATTGCCGCGCTCCAGACCTGCCCCCGGTTGTTGTCGGGAGGTACGATAAAAATGTCCGGAATGCCGCCTTTACGAATAATCCGGGTCTGCAATACCTCCATGAGCGGCCAGGTGATGGCTTCCCCCTTGAGCATGATCCGGTCATCCGGGGAAACGGCCCCCAATGAGTGGTTCAGTATGTAATCCGCCCAGATCTCAAGCTCACTGTTATGAATATATTCGCTCATGAATCCCTCCTGAAGTCGAAAAAGTTTGAATACCGATTATAACAAAATCTGAAACGGTGTAAAAGTAACTTTACCAGCGGGAGTGAATGGTGATATACTCGTGCGTACCGGTCACATTTCATGAAACTAAAACGGACTAGACATATCGGCGAACGCCACTGGTTTGTGTTCGGCCTGGCCAAGAGATTCAGCTCCTGGGGGTATCACCATCGTTGTCATCCCCACCTGGAATGGGATCCGGGGATTGATGCCGCGCGAAAGCAGGGCGGCGTTTTTCTGTACGCCGCATTGCACAAAAGTCTATGGGAAACCTCGGGAATCCAGGTCCCGCTGCTTGAGAAGGGATTCGAAGTCCCATGGGTGGGAATGGGAGACAATCTGGTTCAGGGGAAATTTTTCCGCAACATTGTTAAAAAAACCGGTGCATTTATCATTCGCCGGGCACGGAGCCGCAGGGACCTGATGGCTTCCGCCCGTGACCTGAAGGACGCCGTGTCCACGCTTTTTGAATCCGGACGTTCGGTTTTACTTTTTCCGGAGGGAACCCGACGCAGCATTCCCGTTGACCGGAAATATGGTGTTTTTTTCCCTACCGTGTTTGAAGCGGTACTGGAGTATGAAAAAAATATCCGGTCCGTGGATGGTTCAGATTCCCGACCCGCCTTTATTGTTCCCGTAAATGTGGATTACTCCAAGGTCCGTGAAGACAGAGAGATGATCCACAGGCGGGGCGGACCGTTGACCCTCCACGTGCTGGATTCATTTAAAATGCTCCGTCATATCGGAGATACCTATATCTCCTTCGGCCCGCCCATGCACGTGACCGATCTGCTGCATATGAAGCGGCGGCCGCTGGCCGACGCGGTGCGGGAACGCTGTCTTGAACTGGTGAAGATTCTTCCGGTCAATGTGTTGGGGCATGCGGTTCTCCGGTCCAGTGCGGACGGCATCATTGACAGGGAGCGGATTGATTCGGAGATTCGGCTCCTGCTGAGCCGTCTCACCTCCTCAAGCGATCGGTTCCGTGGGTTTACATCCGATACATCTCCGGAAGAGATTATAAAGCTGGCCGCAACCGCGGACCCTCATTTCCTGAGTTTCGATGATCGGCTTCTGCCCATATACAGAATGTACGCGGACTACATCTCTTTTCTGATTCCCGATGGGAAAGAGACGGCGTGAATCTCACTTCTGAACGGGAGTGAGAATGCAAGTTGAATTCAAAAAGGTGATTCATGCGGAAAAAATCCCTCCTGGATAGCGGACTGACGGTTGTCAGTGAATATCGACCGGGATTTCCCTCCCTGGCAATCAGCCTGACTCTAAAGAGTGGGGCCGCCAGGGAAACTCCGGAATGGAACGGTGTACACCACCTGATTGAGCACATGATGTTCAAGGGATCTCGCCATTACTCCATGCTGGATATCGCGACCATGACGGATCGACTGGGCGGTCATCTGAACGCTTTCACGGGTCGTGAAATCACCCAGTATTATCTGAAAGTACTCGATGAACAGGCGGTGCCCGCCCTGGATTTACTCCTGGATATGGTTTTTAGATCCACTCTGCCGAAAAAGGAGGTCCATCGGGAGAGAGAGGTGGTCCTCCAGGAGATCCGGGAGGCGGAGGATTCGCCGGAGACCCATGCGTTCGAGAACTTTTTTTCCCGGTTGTACGGAAACAGCGGTCTTGGTCTTCCCATCGCGGGGACCTGTGAAAGCGTCTCCCGGTTAAAACGGGATTTTCTGATGGACTGGTATACCCGGAACTACAACCCGGCGAATCTCATGGTAACCTCCGTCGGCAATATGGAACATGTTCGTCTCCTGGATCTGGTGTCGCGTAGAATTCCCGATTCCGATGCCGCTTCGCCTTCCCAGGTTCTGCCGGTTCCGGATGGGTTCCGTCCGGGAACCAGCGCTTTGCCCAACCCTTCTCTTCAGCAATCCTATGTCATTGTCGCTTTCCCCGGATTGTGCGCGTCCCACCCGGATCGATACGCCTTTTCAATGGTCAATGACATTCTCGGCGGCGGAATGAGTTCACGTCTGTTTCAGTCGGTACGGGAAGAGCATGGAATCGCCTACACGGTAAGCTCGTTTCATGAATCTTTTCAGTCCAGTGGCGTTCACCTGTTGTACGCGGTCATGGAACCCGGACAGGTCATGCCCTACCTTGAAATCGTGGCCGGTGAGATCGCGCGTCTGAAAGCCGGGGGAATATCGGCTGACGAGATGGAACGGGCCAGGGATCATCTGAAAGCTTCTCTGGCGCTGGGCCTGGAAGACAATCTCAACCGCATGAGATTCCTGGTGAACCGGGAACTTTTCCACATCCGGGAAGCGGGAGTGGAGGATATCCTGGCCCGGATCAACGAGATTCAACCGGACCACCTCAAACAGATCCTGGACACGAACATGCTCTCGGAACAGGCCGCGGTTTTTGTGTACGGGCCAGGGAATAACGGGAAGAACTCTCCTCCGTTATTCAGTGAATTGACAGGCGGGTAAATCCGATCTGCGTCGTGTTAAAATCGCCGGCCTGTGATATACTCGTATCCATATGAAACCTTTTAAAGTAGTTTTTACCGGTGGGGGCACCGGTGGCCATGTCTACCCCAATATCGCCATTTATGAATCCATCCGTGAAAAATATCCGGATGCTCGATTCCTGTATATCGGTACACGACGGGGAGCCGAATTCCGGATCATTCCAAAGCTTCCCCAGCCCATGGATTTTATAGCTATTTCCTCCAGGGGCCTTCCTCAGAAGATCCGCAGTCCGCAGACGCTGATCTCGGGAATCTCGATCCTGGCCGGCGCGATCAAGAGTTTTTTTGTATTGCGACGCTTCCGTCCGGACCTGGTGGTGGGGAGCGGGGGGTATGTGGCCGCCCCGGTTCTGCTCGCAGCTTCATTGTTGAAGCTGAAAGTGTTTATCCATGAGCAGAACGCCGTACCGGGAAGGCTGAACCGCATCAGCGCCCGGTTTGCCAGTCGGGTTGGTGTTTCCTTTGCTTCTTCCGCGCGTTTTTTCCCCAGTGATAAGGTGACATTCACCGGTTATCCATTGCGGCGGGCCATCGTGAACCCCGAACCCGTTGATGTGCGTAAAAAATACGGCATTCCGGAGGAAAACCGGGTGCTGTTTGTTTTC
>CAYVBC010000168.1:0-4206 GCA_964449545.1 uncultured Clostridia bacterium
CCATTATCCGTTCCCTTTTCAGGGATGTGGATTCGGTCAATGAATCCATGATCCTCTCTCTGCTTCAGGTGGAGGATTTCAGGGTGCGGGAGGAAGTGGTGGCCCGTATCAATCCGGAAATGGGGATGGATGAAACCATCCTGGTGGAAGCCCTCTCCGGAGCCGTGTGGTATGTGCGCAGCGCGGTGCTGGATATCCTGGGCCGCAGGCGCAGCCCACTGCTTACTGAACTGGCGGGCGGGATGGTGGATGACAGTAACGCCGAGGTCCGCATGCACCTTGTCCAGGCTCTGGAAATGGTGGGGGGAGAAGAGGTCATTCCGTTTCTGGATACACTCTCCGGGGATGGGAACCACTGGGTACGAAAAAGCGCGGCCAAGTCATTGGATAGGTTGAAACAGGGCTGACCGCCCGGTTCAAGCAATCTTGGAATCAGGATGAATGGGCGGCGATGAGTCCGCCGTTTTCGTGAGATCGGCTCCATTGGCCCTTTGCCGTTCAGCCATTCGCCGCGATTGAGCAGTCGCCGCGGACCACGCCGGATCGGGAGCGGAACTACTCCACACTGATCAGCACGTAGCGCTTTTTCCCCTGTTGAATCAGCAGGAAACGTCCATGCAGCAGATGAACGGGCGTGACCGATTCGGCCGGGTCACTGATCCGAACCTTGTTGATGCTCAGACCGCCGTTCTGAATCAGGCGGCGGACTTCCCCTTTGGAAGAAAACACATCGGTTTCCAGGGCCAGCAAGTCCATGACACTGATTCCGGTCTCCATTTTCGCCCGTTCCAGCGTGGCGCGGGGTACGCCTTCGAGAGCGGATAGGAGATCGGATTCCGAAAGGGATTTCAGCGTTTCCGTTGTGCCGCGTCCGAAAAGAATCTGGGAGGCTTCACGGGCCGAAACCAGGGCTTCCCGGGAGTGAACCATGACCGTGACCTCCTCGGCCAGTCGCTGCTGGAGCAGGCGGCGGTGGGGCTCCTTATCATGTTCCCGGACAAGAGCGGTGATCTCGTCCCGACCCAGCATGGTGAAGATGCGGATATACCTCTCGGAATCCTCATCGGAGACGTTCATCCAGAATTGATAGAACTGGTAGGGGGAGGTACGTTCCGGGGAGAGCCAGATATTCCCCTCCTCGGTTTTCCCGAACTTCCGGCCGTCCGAGCGGGTTATGAGCGGACAGGTGAGCGCGAAGGCTTCGCCACCGGTTTTTCGACGGATCATCTCTGTTCCGGAGGTGATGTTCCCCCACTGGTCGGAACCGCCCATCTGCAGTCTGCAGCCATGCTCCTGGTGAAGATATAGATAATCGTAGGCCTGGAGAAGCTGGTAGGAGAATTCCGTGAATGAAAGTCCGGTTTCCAACCGCTTTTTCACCGAATCCTTGGCCATCATGTAGTTCACCGACAGGTGCTTGCCCACGTCCCGCAGGAAATCCAGCAGATTGAAACGACCCAGCCAGTCGGCGTTGTTGAGGATCAGTCCGGAGTTGGGAAGGCCGGGTGTGAGGTCGATGAAGGTCTCCAGCTGACGGCCCACGGCATCCTGGTTGGATCGCAGTTCGTCGACTGACAGAAGGCTTCGCTCACTGGCTTTTCCGGAAGGATCACCCACCATTCCCGTCGCGCCGCCGATCAGCGCAATGGGGCGATGACCCGCGGCTTGAAGATGACGCAGAAGCATGATGGAGACCAGGTGTCCGATGTGAAGGGAATCGGCCGTGGGATCGAACCCCACGTAGGCCGTGACCATACCACTCTGAAGCAGTTCCTGTGTTCCGGGCATGATGTCGTGGATCATCCCCCGCCATTTGAATTCCTCTACCAGGTTCATTGAAATATTCCTGTTGTTCGAATCGGGTCAAACCAGCGTCTGTCCCATCTCAATGGCCTTCATGTTGAGGTCCAGAAAATCAGGTGGTGCCCAGTTGCGGATGAATTCCACCATGTTGCGGTAATGGATCACCTTGGTGAGTTTCTGGGTCATGGAGAGTGTCACCACGGAGGTCAGCACCACGTTTCCCAGCTGCTTCTTGGTTTCATTGATGATGGGAATGGAGTGGACCTTCCAGTTGCGGGTGTCTCCCAGGTCCTTGACCAGGTTGGAGTCCACCACCACCGTGGCGTCATCACGCAGGCGGGATTTGTACAGGTCAAAGGGGACCTGGTAGGTGCAGACGAAGAAGTCGATGGCCGTGGCCTGGGGAAACATGATCGGTTTGTCCGACAGGATCACATCCACCTTGGTGGGGCCGCCGCGAACGGTGGCCGTGTAGGTGGGGCTTTCCAGGGCGAAACCATGTTCTTTCTGTACCACGATGTCCACCAGGAGGGCTCCGGCCGTAATGATTCCCTGACCGCCCACCGCACCGTAACGGATTTCAAAACGATTGTTCAGACAGCTCATTGTTTCTCCTTTCCGTTGTTGGCGTTGCGCTTGGCCCGTTTTATCGCCGCGGCCGCTTCCGCGGCTTCCTTGGCCTGCGGAACAATGTGTTTATGATACAGGTCGGCGTATTCCAGCCGTTTCGTGTCCTCGAACAGGACGCCGGTGGGGTACTTGTGGCTGCGTTCTTCCGGTGTCATTTTTTCATATTGCGCTTTGCTGACCGTGCGACTTTCGATCCACTTGGTCATGGATATGGGATCCTTCATGCGGTTGCGGCGTCCCAGGTTGATGTGGCAGTTGCTGACCACCTCCACCACGGAAAAACCGCTGTGCTGGAAGGATTTTTTGACCATGTTCTTCAACTGTACCGGCCGGTTTACCGTTTCCCGGGCCACGAACGAGGCTTTGGCCGCGATCAACAGTTCAGCGATATCGAACTTGGGCTCAATGTTGCCGTAGGGCGTGGTTTCGGTCACGAATTTCTGTGGGGTTAACGGGGAGACCTGCCCGCCCGTCATGCCGTATACACCGTTGTTGATGAGAATCATCTTGATGCCGATATTCCTGCGGGCGGCATGAATAAGATGGTTACCGCCAATGGCCGTGGCATCTCCGTCCCCGGAGATGACCACCACCATTTTTTCCGGTCGCGCCAGCTTGATGCCCGTGGCGAAGGTCAACGCGCGACCGTGGGTGGTGTGCAGTGTGTTGGTGTTGAAGAAGGTGGGCATGCGGCCCGAGCAGCCGATTCCCGCCACCACGACGATCTCCTTGGGGTCCAGCTCCAATTCAGAAAATGCCATGGCGATGCTTTTGAGCACCACGCCGTCGCCGCAGCCAGGGCACCAGGGGGTGGGGAAGGTGCGGTAGCGGATATATCGTTCGTAGTGTCTCATGCTAAAACTCCTTGATCTGTTCCAGGATCTCCCCCGGGGTGAAGGGAATTCCATTGGCCCGCAGCAGGGCCCGCTTGTCCACGTCGTCGGGCGCGATGCGTTCCATTTCATATCGGATCTGCCCCATATTCAACTCCACGGTGAGCACTTTCTTGATCCCCTGAAACCGCTCCCGCAATGTGTTCTTGGGAAAGGGCCACAGAGTAAGCGGCTGGAACAGCCCGACACGGATTCCCATCTCCCGGGCCATCTCCACGGCGGGCAGGGCCGCGCGTGCGGAGACGCCGAAGGCGAATACCAGGATCTCCGCGTCCTCCATGTGGTACTCATTGTACTTGATGATGTCATCCAGGTAGTGGTAGATCTTCTGCATGCGCAGGGTCTGCTGCTTTTGCACGGTTTTCGGGTCCGATGAGGGCCAGCCGTGCTTGTCATGTTCCAGGCCGTCGATGTGAATGGGATATCCCTTGAAAAAGTCCACGCGGTGGGGGTTTTCTCCGATTTCACGATCGTAGATGTCCAGGTCCTTGATCTTGTGAGATTTTTCTTTATATATATACAGATCCTTTTTGTGGGGGAGTTCGATGTCTTCGTGGGCTTTGGCCATGACTTCATCGTAGAGAATGATGACGGGATTCCAGAACCGTTCGGAGAGGTTGAAGGCCCGTATCGTTTCCGAGTACAACTCCGATGCGAACGCGGGTGTGAGCACGATGATGGGATGGTCTCCGTGGGTGCCCCACCGGGTTTGCATCACATCCGACTGGGAGGGCTTGGTGGGCAGCCCGGTGGACGGACCGCCACGCATGACATTGGCGATAACCAGGGGAATTTCCGCCATAACAGCCATTCCCAGGTGTTCCTGCATAAGGGAAAATCCGGGGCCGCTGGTGGCGGTCATCACCTTGCGCCCGGAGAG
>CAYVBC010000169.1:0-4181 GCA_964449545.1 uncultured Clostridia bacterium
CTCGGGAGCCTGGGTGCCTGGATGGTCCAGACCGGTCGATTCGCCTGGCCCCCCGTGATCTATTCACTGCCCCTGGCGTTGCTCGTGGTGGCCATTCTCCATGCCAACAACTGGCGCGACATCCCTTCAGACGGAGCGGGTGGTATTCGCACTGTGGCAATGGTACTCGGTGACAAGGGTTCCTCATACTATTTCCACCTGCTTGTGATGCTTCCTTTTATCCTGGTGGTCGCGTTCATCGGAGGGCCCCGTTGGACCGCAGCCGCCTGGACGCCGCTGCCTTTTTCATGCCTGTTGAGTCTCGGCGCCCTGTTTTTCGCCATTCCATTGCTTCGCCGGGCCCGTCACCGTCATATCTCCCCGGATCCCATGGACTTCATTGCCCTGGACGCCGCCACCGCGCGTCTGAATCTGGTGTTCGGTGGTTTATTGAACCTGGCCCTGGCCCTGGAGTTACTGCTCTAGAATGAAAAAACGCCCCCGTCTTCCCCTTCACTGGCCGCTCCTGTTCGTGGCGATCCCCCTATTCTTATGGCTGTTCGCCCTTCGCCAACTGGGCCCCCTGGATTTCTGGTGGTGGATGAGCATCAACCTGGTCTCCCTTCTGATTCTCTCCCAATTCCTGGACCCGGGTCTGTGGGAACGGATGTTTCATCTCCAGGCCGGGAACAGGATGAAGCTGGTTCTGGGAGGAATCATTTCGGCGGTTCTGCTTTACGGCGTGTTCGCCGTGGGCGGGTGGATGCTGCGGTTGATTTTCCCCGCCGCCGGTACCGAGATCTCTTCCGTGTACGCGTACCGCGGCAGCGCGTCTCCCTGGCGGATCGGGCTGCTCATGGCCCTGGTCATCGGGCCGGGTGAAGAGTTCTTCTGGCGGGGGATGGTGCAACACCACCTGGTGAATCGATACGGATCCACGATCGGTGTAATGGCGGGTGCCCTGGTTTATACCCTGGTGCATCTGCCCACGGCCAATCCGGTACTTCTTCTGGCCGCGCTGACCTGCGGCCTCTTCTGGGGAATTCTCTACGACCGTACACGATCCCTACCCCTGGTGGCAATCAGCCACACGGCTTGGGACATCCTCGTCTTCCTCCTCCTCCCCCTGGCGGTGGGGGCCGGATAAATTCCCGGCCCCGCGGTTTTCACCTGGCCCGCCCGTAGGATCGGAGTCCCGAATATCGCGTTCCTACTCGATTCTTTTCAGCTCACACATCTCGCCACGCGCTTCAGGCGTGCCGTTGGAAAAATCAACGGATTCGGCGATTGACGCAAAGGCTTTCAGTGTTTCGTTCACCGATTGCTTGATGGCGTCGCAGGTGATGGTGGCGCCTGTTACAGCGTCCACTTCCCGGTTCTCCCCGGTTTTCATACCAGAAAACTGCTTCAGGAATCCCTTGCGCACAATCCGCTTCACATACGGAGGGGTGTCTTCCGAATCCAGTATCCGGACTTCCTTGACCACTCCCTGCAGGTCCATCATCACCAGTGAGTTGGTGATACCCCGGTAACCCTCCGCCTGTGAATAATCGATAGTAAACAATCCGATGGAATGCTCGTCTCCTTGCTTGATCATGGCAAAACGCTTGCCGTCCACTTCGTAGAGGGCGTATTCAGCATGATGCCCCAGGACGTGGTTCATCATGCGCTGGAGCTTGCGACCCTGGCGATGGGAACGGCGTTGACGCCGGTGACGCTGGGGTTCAGCGCCGGAGGCGGCCAGCAGCATACCCGCGGTGAACAGGGTAAGCACAAAAAACGTGGTTCTGCGTATATTGGTCATATCCATCCCCGGTTACTCGGTGTAGAAGGTCCACATGACACCGAGGGTCCACACCACATCCGCGGATTTCATGGCTCGCTGCGCATAGGGAATGTTCACAATAAAATACATTTTCCGTTTTTCATATTGATCGCCCATGAAAAAGAGTTCCGCATGGATCATTACAGCGTGGTTGAAACCCCGGTTCAAGGTCCCGTCCAGGTTGGCCAGGCTCATATCCTTTTCCATACCAAACCAGCCCGTCAGGCCGGCACCGCATTCCATGAAGTTGAAGGGAGTGTATTCAAACTTGAGCTGATAATTCAACGTATCGGCAATGTTGTGCCCGCTGCGATTCCATCCCTTGACCTCCCGGGCCGTTCCCTTCCAGTGGTAGAGTGCGTGACCCGCGATTTCAAGTCCCGTGGAGCCGAGTTCAAAATGCCACATGGGCCCCAGCTTGAGTTGATCCACACCGGGTCCCATACCAGCCAGGAGGTTTTCATCCGTCGAGTTGATATCGAATCCGTAGCTGGCTCCCAGGGCCAGCTTGAAATGCTTCAGTACCCCCAGCTCATGTTTTTCATAGAAAAACCACTGTCCGGAAAGCCAGATCTGGTTCAGATCCTTTTCTCTGAGGCTGAGGAATTGTCCCGCGCTGTTGATCTTGTCCGCGTCCCCCCAGGTATACTTGAGGTTCAAGCCCACGTTCAGGTTGTGCAGCACCCCGTAGCCGAGGCGGAAATCCAGCTGGCGGATGGACGCATCCTGCAGCCCCCGATCCTCACTGTCCAGCGCCACCATCTCTTCGGTGGCGGAAGACCACTTATCCGAATAGTTCATAACCTTGAAAAACATCCGCGGCCATATGACGCCCTTACCGATCCCCTTGGAACAGCCCAGTGTGTCCTCCGCCTGAAGTGCGGGCCCCAGAAGAGCCATAACCAGTAACAAAATCAATGCTATCTTCTTCATCATATTGAATACTCCTTTTTTTTCACCCGCTTCGAGCGGTACCTACAGTTTTATTATGGTCCCAGGGAAATAAACGGTCTGTCAGACCACTGGTGGGGATTTGTTTCTCGCGACCGCGCGCCTGTGGAACAGGAGCGCATGTTCATCCCGCGCATTCAGAATCAGCAGCAGGGTCAGGATAATCGCGATGGTCATGGCCAGTGGTTTGGCGGACGCGTACACCATGCTGTGAAACAGGCAGGCGGGGCAATCGATATCGGACTCAAGTCCGGTTTCCACATGAAAGAAATCAATGCCAACGGATACCAGGCAGAAAATAATCAGGAAGAAGAGGAACCAGTTTTTTCGTTTCATGCGAATAGAAAAATGTACCATACCCTGAGACGGTTGTAAACCGATTGAGACAGCCCGACCCACTGTCTCCCGGTTTTCAGTGGGACGGGAGCAAGGACTTCCGGACAATGGAATTCACAATATCAGCCGAACCCGGTCCATTTTCATACATCCACTTTTTACTCGAAATGAAGGACTCTCCCGACCCCCATTTCAATCCAGTTCTCTTTGTAAGCCTCTTTAAAAGCGTTCATCGCCGATTTTCCGGAACAATGGGTGGCGCCCACTCTCTCTACCCCCATTCCTTTGAACGCAGTGATGATTTTTCTTATCGCACTTTCTGAATGGCCATTCAGGTGAAACCCGCCCAACACAACATGAATATCCCGCCCGGTGATCTCTCTGGCTCTCTGAATAATCGCCACAATACCCGGATGCGCGCAGCCGGTAATCAGTATATTCCGGGTGCCCGTCTGGAGAATCAGGCTCTGCTCCGGGATCCGGTTTCCCATAATCCCGGTTGTCCGCATCCCAGACCCCAGTGTTTCGGGTCCGCGGAGCTTGATCGCCTTTCCTCCGGAAAGCCCGATCTTCATGATTGTTTCGGATGACAGATTGGGGGGGATATATACGGTCACCCCCCGATTCCCCCGCAACACGGCCGGCAATCCGCCGAAGTGATCCTGATGGTTGTGGGAGATCAGCACTTTACGGACCTGTTTCAAACCAATTTTCAGCTTTCCTGCGTTCCCGGCCAGAATGTGGGGCCTGGTGCCGGTATCAAACAGAATGTTCTCCGTTTCACCCTCCACCAGGCAGGAAAACCCCCAGTCCGCCCGGGTGCCCCGGGTATGGACATAGTTGTCGTACAGGATGGTTACCCTAAAGGCCCCCTGTGAATATGAAACCACTGTCAGAATGAATAACAGAAAAAAAATGGTTCTTTTTTTCATCTTTCCCTCCCTGATTCTGCCGGTTCTCGCCGGCAAACTGAGCGCCGGCTTCATCCAGGCGCTCATCCTTTTTCCGTCAGGTACACCCCGGCCAGGACAATGACCGTACCGATCAGCAGATGGCCCCCCATCCGCTCCCCGAGAACCACGGCGGCAAT
>CAYVBC010000170.1:0-4152 GCA_964449545.1 uncultured Clostridia bacterium
CTTTTTAGGCCTTACGGTGTACGTAACTTCCCGGGGGGTCTCCGGGGGCATTGAGCGTTGGTCCAAATTGCTGATGCCTGTGCTGATGGGGCTGCTGGTTCTCTTGATGATCCGCTCCCTGACCCTCAAAGGCGCCGGTGCCGGCCTTGAATTCTATCTGAAACCCGATTTCTCGGTGATCACTCCATCGGTGATCATCGCCGCCATGGGACAGGCCTTTTTCAGCCTCAGCCTGGGCATTGGCACAATGATCACCTATGGTTCTTACGTTAAAAAAAACGAGAACCTTCCCACGTCAACGGGCTGGATCGCGCTCTGTGACACCCTGATCGCGGTAATGGCCGGATTCATCATCTTTCCCGCTGTATTCTCCCAGGGGATGGATCCAGCGGGAGGCCCGGGCCTTGTATTCAACATCCTTCCCGTCATCTTCGCCAAAATCCCCCTGGGACAGGTTTTCGGCGCCCTGTTTTTTCTACTCCTGGCCATTGCCGCACTCACCACTACGGTCTCTTTACTGGAAGTTCCGGTCGCATACTTCATTGATGAACTCGGTTGGCCGCGAAGTCGCGCCGCCTGGATCACCGGGGGCATCTGCCTGGTAATCGGAACACCCGCGGCCCTGTCACAGGGAAGCGTTGGCTTCCTCTCCAGGTTGCCCCTGGTGAACATGGATTTCCTCAGCCTCTGGGATTTGATCTGGGGCAATATAGCGCTCAGCATCGGTGCCCTGTTGATCGCTCTTTTCGTCGGTTGGGTATGGAAAAGCGGCAAAGCCCTGTTGGAGATCTCCCGGGGCAGCGAACGCTTCCGGCTGGCCTTTTTCTGGGTCATCGCCATCCGCTTCGTTGCGCCGATCCTGATCCTGGTGATTCTACTCAGTAAGATTCTGTAGAACGATTCCGGTTCCAGGGGCAATCTGAATTCACCGGACACTCCCCGCACAGGGGGTTGCGCGGACGGCACAAGGTCTGTCCAAAGCCGACAAGTACCTGGTTTACTCGATTCCAGCTTTCACGGGGAAATATTTTTTTCAATTCCCCTTCCACCTGGTCCGGCTTCGTTCCGGAGGCCCAACCGAGTCTGCGGGAAATACGGAACACATGAATATCCACCGCAATGGCGGGAATATTGAAAGCCAGTGAGCGGACCAGGTTGGCGGTTTTTCTGCCCACTCCCGGAAGTGTCATCAATCCAACCAGATCCCGGGGAACATCGCCTTCCCGTTGTTCAAGCATCTGACCGATCTCCACGATCCGCCTGGCCTTCTCCCGGAAAAATCCCACCGGGTAAATGGCTTCCTCCACCCGTTTGACGGGTAAATCACCCATGGCTCCAGGCGTATCCGCCAGGGCGAACAGCCGGTTCGATGCGGCCAGGGTGACGGGATCACGGGTCCTTGCGCTCAGCAGGACTGAGATCAGGATTCGGAATGGAGAGGATCGGATGCCCTTTTCAAACGCGGCCACCGGAGGATCCAGAGATTCCACCCGGTTCGAAATTCGATCAAGCAGCCCAAGGGGAGAAGGTGTTTCAGTCGAGTTCGCTTCCATTGACTACGATTCGGCTGGACATATCCACGCCAGGTCTCAACGTCGCCGCCACTCCGCAGTATTTTTCTTCAGACAATGAAACGGCCTTGCGAACCTTGTCCCGGCACAGGTCTGGCCCGGTAAACCGATAAGTAATTTCCACGGTCTCAATTTTTTTGGGATGTTCCGATGCCAGTCTGGCCCGTGAGTGCACTTCAAAGGAATCCACCTTTTCGCGCATTTTCGACAGGATGGAGATCACATCCATGCCCGTACATCCGGCCAGTGAGAGCAGTAACAGGATCTTGGGGCTCGGTCCACGTCCCTTGCCTCCGGATTCCGGATGACCATCCAGAACCATACGATGCCCTTCCAGATCAGTTTCAAATCCAAGCCCATCCAGCCATCGAATCGTGAGTTGCATCGGACCTCCAGTACATCAATGCGCAATAAAGACATTATACATTCGTATCCTCCGCATTGCAAAAGGGATCATTGACTTCTCCCACGGTTCCGGCTATATTTTTTGTCAGGGAGAAAGCTTTGGTACTCCAAAAACAGCGCAACAGTATTCTCCATCTCACGGAGATCAACAAGCGTCTGGGAAGTTTTCAAGACCTGGACTCCCTGCTGCAACACGTATTGCTTGAAGCCCGCCAGTTGACCAACGCGGATGCCGGTTCCATTTACCTGGAACGCAATGGAAAGCTCCGATTTGAATATGTTCAGAACGACAGCCTGGCGGATATTCTTGAACAATCCCCCCACATTCTGTATCAGAATCACACCCTGGAGGTCAGCAACGCATCCATTGCCGGTCACGTGGCCACCACGCGCAAAGCATTGATCATTGAGGATGTATACGATCTTCCCTCCCGGGTTCCCTATACATTCAACCCCAGCTTTGACCGCATGACGGAGTACAGAACCCGATCGGTTCTGACAGTCCCTCTTGTGAATTCCCGGGACCGGTTGATGGGCATCATGCAGATCATCAACCCCCTGGGTCCGGATGGGAAGGGAACCGTGTTCACCATGGATGATGAAGCCGTGGTTTCATATTTCGCCAACCTGGCCGCTGTAGCCATTGAAAAAGCAAAGCTGACCCGAGAGATCATTCTGCGCATGATCAAGATGTCGGAACTGCGAGATCCCACGGAGACCTCGTCGCATGTCAACCGCGTCGGGGCGTATTCAGTGGAGATTTATCACCGCTGGGCCCTGGATCACGGAGTGGACAAGATGGAAATCCAGAAAACCCGGGATTTGCTTCGCATCGCGGCCATGCTTCATGATGTGGGCAAGATCGGTATCAGTGACACTATCCTGAAAAAAAACTGCCAACTCACCTCAGCGGAATTCCGGCGCATCCAGCTGCACACGGTTTATGGAGCCAGGTTGTTCAAGGAGATGTCTTCCGACTGGGACAGCATGGCCCATGAAATCGCGCTCACCCACCACGAACGCTGGGACGGAACCGGCTATCCCGGAAAAATCAACAATATACACACACCACCCAGACAGTTCGGACCCGGACTGGCGGGTGAAGAGATCCCTTTGTTCGGCCGCATCGTTGCCCTGGCAGACGTTTATGACGCCCTGATGTCGGAGCGGAGTTACAAGTCTTCATGGGACGAGGAAGAGGTCCTGGATCATATCCGCTCCCAGCAGGGCCATCATTTCGATCCGGAAATTGTGTCCGCATTTTTCGCCATTTACCCATTGATTCAGGCCATCCACAAAAGATATGGTAACGGGGCCTCCCCGGAAATTTGATTTTCATTCCCCCCTCGCCTACAATACATTCGAGAGCGGAGGTTTGCATGAAATACGCCATCGCTGTGATTGCAGCAGCGGCGTTGGTGGCAGGTGTCATCACCTGTAATCACGATTCCTATACGGATCTGCATCAGGTGCTGGATCAGCAGGTTGATCTGATCCGGGACTGTGGAGAAAAGGTGGCCCGGGCCCGAAATCCGGCGGACGTGGTCTGCGTCATCGATCGTTTCTCCGCATCCATGGAAAAGCTATCCCCACGGGTTCAGCGCTTGTGGGGAAAATATCCGGAACTTCGGAACCACCTTGCAAATCACAACATCCCGGACTCATTCCAGAAGACCATGAATCAGGTAAAAAAACTCGATCCAATCCTATTCAAGGCCAATGCCAAGTTGATGCGGTTTTCCGGAGACCCCGTCGTTGAGGCGGCACGCAGAAAATTGGAAAACGCCATGAATAGCGCGAGCTGGCGTCAATCCGGAACCCGGTAACTTTCAGAACCGATAGTTCACATGAGCTGAAAAACGGGTGTCATTCTCCGTCACCGTAATCTCACGCAAAGTCCCCCTCCGCTTCACCTCTTCCAACACCAGGCTCAATTGAACCGGTGAACGCGGAATTGTATAACCAACACGCATGCCCAGGCGAACTCGTGAATCCTTCAGGGAGATGTCATCCATAATGTATTCATCAAAACGATCCAGTCCCTGGATGGATTTCTGAAACCAGCCACGGGCCCATACTCCCAGCTCCAGGTTCCGGTATACCAGGTTCATCTCAACGGAAGAGGAGAGCCCGATGCTGTAGTAATATCCGTAGTTGGCCAGGGTGGACTTCAGGT
>CAYVBC010000171.1:0-4099 GCA_964449545.1 uncultured Clostridia bacterium
AAACTGATTACATTTTTCATATGCATGAAGAAGGGATGCCACTGGCATGGGGTTTCCATGGCGGACACACACCTGATCGCGCTGGAAGACAGCCTGGAGTGGTAACCATGTACTCCATTGTGGATCGTCGCGAACTGGCCCTTGGAAATATGGTATCCATCACCGTCGGCGCGCCCAAAATCGCAGCCAAGATCCGCCCGGGGCAATTCGTGGTCCTGCGGATCAGTGAAACGGGCGAACGCATGCCTCTGACCGTGGCATACAAGAACCTCGTGCATGGCACCATCACCATTATCTTTCAAGTGGTCGGAAAAACCACGGCCATGCTGGCGTCACTGAAAGTCGGAGACGCCATCAAGGACCTGGTGGGGCCACTGGGATGTATGGAGGAGTTCCATAAAGTGGGGACCGTGGTGGGCATTGGTGGTGGATCCGGGATCGCCGTCCTTCACCACCTCATGCAGGGGTATGGTGAGGTGGGAAACAAGCTGATCGGAATCATCGGCGCCAGGGACAAGGATATGTTGATCCTGGAAGATGAGATGGATCGCCTCTGCAGCCGCCTCATGGTGACCACGGATGACGGAAGTCACGGTATGCATGGACTGGTCACGGATGCCCTCAAACAGCTGGTGGAGGAACAGGTCCAGGTTGACCTTGTCATGGCGGTGGGCCCCCTGATCATGATGCGAGCGGTATGTGACATGACCCGCCTGTATGGAATCAACACCTGGGTCAGCCTGAACCCGATCATGATCGATGCCACGGGTATGTGTGGCGGATGCCGGGTTTCAGTGGGCAATAAAACCCGTTTCGCATGCGTGGACGGCCCCCACTTCAACGGTCACGAAGTGGATTTCGACGAACTCATGCAACGCAACAACATGTATCAACGGGATGAAAAACAGTCTCTTCTCTCTTCCATCAAGGCATAACCATGAAAAACACATCTGAAACCACGCCGGAAATCAGAGTAGAGGGAATTCCGAAAAACACTGATCTGGCAATATTCTGCCCCCATTGTCATGAAGGACTGAATATGTTCGACCCCGCGACCCGCCGCGTTTGGATGAATCTCAAATCCATCGCGGGCAAAAAAAAAGGGGTTATCCGCCTTGCGCCCCAGGTTCCGGGATTCCGCCCCCATCCCGATTTTCCGCCCCCGGCGGCCGGAACCCTGAAAGATGTTACCTGTCCGCATTGTGCCCACACCCTGCTGGATACAAATCGTACCTGCCCGGAATGTGATGGACTGGTTCTGGCCATTCACGCATCCGTTCGCCAGCGGGTTATCCGTCTCTTCGCCTGTTTTAATCCACAATGCCAATGGCATGGAATCGATGAAGCCGATGAGCAGAAGATCCGCCCCGCCCTGGAACGCCAGAAAAAACCGGAACAGGATGCGTTGCTGAGGATTCACAACTTTCAGGAAGTTTCATACGGGTTCAACAGGGAACTTGCGATTGCCGAAGCCAACCGCTGTCTGGACTGTAAAAAACCCCGTTGCGTGGAAGGTTGCCCCGTTGGAATCGACATTCCCGCGTTTATTCAGCTGATCCGCAAGGGGCGGTTCGTGGACGCCGCGAGAAAAATCAAGGAGAAAAACGCCCTGCCCGCCATATGCGGCCGGGTGTGCCCCCAGGAAGACCAGTGCGAGAAACTCTGTGTGTTGGGAATCAAGGGAGAGCCGGTGGCCATCGGAAACCTGGAACGCTTCGTGGCCGACCTGGAACGGGAAACCGATTCCGTCCAGATTCCCAAGCGCCCCCAGCCCACGGGCCGCCGCGTGGCCGTGGTGGGGAGCGGACCCGCCGGCCTGACCCTTGCCGCGGATATGTGTACCCGCGGACACGACGTGAATGTATTTGAAGCCCTTCACCAGGCCGGAGGCGTCCTGCTGTACGGAATTCCTGAATTCCGGTTGCCCAAGGCCATCGTGGAGGCGGAGATCAACTACCTGCGCCGCCTGGGCGTTCAGATTGAGTTGAATACCATTATCGGGCGCCTCTACTCCATCAGCGAACTGTTTGAGATGGGTTTTGACGCCATTTTTATCGGCACGGGAGCCGGGCTGCCGGTGTTCACGAAGCTGCCGGGTGAGAATCTCTGCAACATCCTCTCCGCCAACGAATACCTGACCCGCGTCAACCTGATGAAGGCCTACGCGTTTCCCGAATACGATACCCCGGCTCCCCATGGACGTCAGGTGGTGATCATCGGCGGAGGCAACGTGGCCATGGATTGCGCGCGCACGGCCCTGCGCATGGGCAGCCGCGAAGCCACAATCGTCTACCGCCGCACCCGGGATCAGATGCCGGCCCGCGAAGAGGAGATCCATCATGCCGAGGAGGAGGGAATCCGCTTCCGCTTCTTAACCAGTCCCGTTCGCTTCACCGGTGATGAGCGAAACTGGTTGCGACAGATTGAATGCGTTCAGATGAAATTGGGCGAGCCCGATGCCTCCGGCAGGCCCCGTCCCATTCCGATTGCCGGTTCTAATTTTCTGATGGACACGGACATGGCGATCATCGCCGTGGGCGCGGGGCCCAACCCAGTCCTTTTTTCCGGATGTCCGGAGTTGAAAACCACCAAACGTGGATATATCGACACCGTCAACGGAGCGGGACGGTGCAACATCAAGGGCGTCTGGTCCGGCGGAGACATCGTCACCGGATCCGCCACGGTGATCCAGGCCATGGGCGCCGCGCGCCTGGCGGCCGAAGATATGCACGACTACCTTTCGGGAAAAGAGACATCCTGGACACAATAAGCGGGGATTAAACGTTAGCGGGTCAGGGACGCGGTTTTCAGGACGATTCCCTCCCGCTCCACGGGGTAGAGACTCTGGAGCATCATGGAGCGACCGGTGGAAATAGAGGCGAAGCCATAGCGTTCCCGAACCTGCCGCAGCCCGGAACTCAGTTTCTCTCCCCGCAGATCCACAAAGGACAGCAGGTCACGGGCCCGGGTGATATCCTCCACCTTGACCCCCACCAGGCGCAGGGGGCGGTCGCGCCGTTCCCGGAGTTGCTGCAGAAGCAGGATCGACGTTTTCCACATGTCCGGGTAGGAATAGGTGGGAAACGGGAGCAGAGAACGGGCGGTGAATGTGGAGAAATCGCTGAACCTGACCTTAACCTCGATCCGTCCGGCAAACAGCCCCTCCCGGACCAGGTGAACGGATAAACGCTGCGCCAGGTAGGAAAGATGGGAAAGGATCATGCGTGAGTCACGGATGTCCTCCGGGAACGTGGTTTCGCGGCTGAAGCTGCGGGAAGCCGGTTCGCGCCGGGTGGGGAAACGGGATCCGCCCAGCAGGTGAACCCCCACGGTCCGCTTCCACAACGCCGGGTAGCGGCACTCCAGGTCACGCACACGTCTCACCCCCATCCCCATCAGGATCATCTGGGTCTGGGGCCCGATTCCGGGTACCTTGTGGATCGCCATCCGGGAAACGAATTCCCCTTCGTCCGCGACCACCAGCAATCCGCCCGGCTTGGCCGCTTCAGTTGCCAGCTTCGCCCCCATGCGCGAAAACGCGAGCCCCGCGGAAACCTTCAGGCCGATGGTCCGCTCCACATCTTCCTTGACGTGATGGGCCAGGTCCAGCACCGATGGATTCACGTACCCCATGCCCCCCATGTCCACGTACGCTTCATCCACGGACACCGGCTCCACGCGGGGAGAATGGCGGCGCAGACAGTCAAAGAAACGGTGGGAGATCTCCCGGTACACGGAGTGGCGCCCCCGCAGAAAAACGCCCTGCGGGCACTTGCGCCCGGCCATTCGCAATGACATGCCGGAGTGTACCCCATACCGCCGGGCTTCGTAAGAAGCGGTGCAGACCACCCCGCGTTCATCGGGCATTCCACCCACGATTACGGGTTTTCCGCTCAGTTCGGGGCGAAGCATGACCTCCACTGCGGCAAAAAAGGCGTCTATATCCACATGAAGGACAAAGGGTTGCATGAATTCAATAGCGCCGCATCACGCCGATCACCTGCCCCACCACCTGGAAGGGATCAAAAATATTGGAAAAATCCGGGTTTTCGGGCATGAGGTAATATCCCTTCACGGCATCACGACGCAGGCGCTTGAG
>CAYVBC010000172.1:0-4089 GCA_964449545.1 uncultured Clostridia bacterium
ACCATTCTGCTGATCACATGCAGCCTGCATGCCACGGAAATCGGGGCTTCGCAGATGAGTATGGAACTGGCCCATCGCCTGGTGACCGGAAAAACGCCTTACGGTGGAGAGGACCCCCTGGAGAAGACCATCGTGCTGCTTGTGCCCGCACTGAATCCCGACGGGATCCAGATGGTTACCCAATGGTATCGCAAGTACAAGGGGACCCAATACGAAGGGGGGAGTATGCCCTGGCTGTATCATCCCTATGCGGGCCATGACAACAACCGGGACTGGTTCATGGGGAACCTGCCGGAGACCCGGGCCCTGATGGACGTACTCTACAGGGATTGGATCCCCCAGATTCATGTGGACGAGCACCAGATGGGATCCACGCGTGCCAGGTTGTTCCTGCCTCCCTTCATGGATCCGCCTACCAGCACGGTTCATCCCCTGGTGTGGCGCGGAGTCGCGCTCTGCGGCACACACATGGCATACCGCCTTCAGGAGGAGAAACGATCCGGCGTGGTTCACGGCCGCAGCTTTACCGGATGGTGGATCGGCGCATGTGATGACACATCATGGTTACATAACTCGGTGGGGATTCTGAGCGAGGCCGCGTCCGTGCGTATCGCTACGCCCATATTCGTGGAGCCCGGAGAGATTCCGGATGGATACGCGCGGAAAAGCATGCAGTTTCCCAATCCCTGGAAGGGCGGGTGGTGGCGGCTGCGGGATATCGTGGAGTACGAATTGAACCTCTCTTTCGGGTTGATTGAAGCGGCGGCGATCTACAGGGACTCCTTTCTTTTCAACTTCTATCGGATGTGCGGGGAGGAAAGGAACCGTAAAGGCAAAGAGATCCCGACGGCTTTTCTGATTCCCGCCAATCAGCATGACGCGCCGACAACACGCCGGATGCTGCGTGTACTGCAGCGTGGGGGAGTGGAAATCCATCGCGCCCTGGAGCCTTTCTTCGCGGCGCGCAGGTTGTATCCCAAAGGGACATGGGTGGTGGGGATGGATCAACCCTACCGGCCATACGCACAGGCATTGATGGAGCGGCAACGCTATCCGGATATCCGGCAATACCCGGGAGGCCCTCCCATTCCACCCTATGACAACGCGGGCTGGACGCTTCCCCTGCAGATGGGTGTGGAATGCGTTCGCGTGGAGGAACCGTTCTCCGCGAAGTTGGAAAAAATCGATGTCATCGTGGATCCGGAACCGGAATGGCCCGAAGCGGGCGGATTCGTGATATTGAAAGGCGGGGAAAACGCGGCGTACGCCGCGGTTTTTTCATTGCTTTCGGATGGGGTGACCGTCCGCAGAGTGGAAAGGGTAAATCATGATGGTGATGATGAACCCCGTGCCGGCGATTTTGTCACACCATGGTCGGTGAAAGTTCGCGGGAAACTGGTGGGGTTACAGAAAAAATATGGATTCTCCTGTGGATTCTCGAGTCAGGTGAACTGGGAGACCTGTCGGGCGCTGAAGTACCCCAGGATCGGCCTGTATCGATCCTGGCGCGCCAATATGGACGAAGGATGGACACGGTATATGCTGGATGATTTCGGTATTCGATACGAAACCCTGCGCAACGCTGATTTCAAAGGCGGAAAGGACGGCGCGAAGCGATTGAGGAATTTCGACGTGATCATCTTCGCCTCCGAGGATAAGGATATCATCAAGGGCGGTGAACCCGCCCCGGATTCTCCGTGGAAACAGTACTTCACGCCACTGCCTCCTGGATATCAGGGCGGAATCGGGAAAAAGGGTGTGGAAGCGTTGCATGAATTCGTTCGATCCGGTGGTCACCTCATCGCGCTCAATTCTGCCACGGAACTTGTACTCAAGGAGTTCAACCCTCCGGTACGAAACGTATTGAAGGGAGTCAAAAAACAGCAGTTCTTCTGCCCCATGTCAATCCTGACAGTGAATATGGACTCACATCATCCCCTGGGACTCGGGTTGCCGGAAAAAGTGTCCGTTGTATTTTCCGGAAGCCCGGCCTACGCCACCTGGGTCCCGCGGGGAGACTGGGGAAGAAAAGTGGTTGCAGCCTATCCGGAAAGGGAAATACTGGAAAGTGGGTGGCTGCTGGGAGAAAATCACCTGGCAAGAAAAGCGGCTCTGGTGGATCTTTCCCATGGAAAAGGACGCATCGTTCTTTTTGGATTCAGGCCTCAGAACCGTGCTCAGACTCATGGGACATACAAGATCCTGTTCAACGCTTTTCTGCGCAATTGAGGGAAAATAGAACTGAAACAAGATGGCTGGGAAATAGAGAATCCCGCACGGGAGTCGCGTTACGGGTACCAGGGAGGCTGCAATGATTCACAGAGTGTCAACGGTTTGGATATGGCTGTTTTTCGGTGGTCTTCTACTGGTGGGATGCGGAGGCGGGAAGTCCGCGGCCCAATGGAAGGAAGAGGGAATGGTCCGGTTCCAGTCCGGTGATTACGCTGCCGCCGCTGAGGCGTACCGGAACGCGGTCTCCGAGGATCCGGATGATGCCGTGGCATGGAATCTGCTGGGCATGGCCTACCGGTTCGAATTCAATGAAACGGGAAATCCAGATTTTCGAAACCGGGAAATCGACGCTTTTCGAAGGGCGGTGAAACTGGCCCCTCAAATGGTGATGGCCCTGAAGAATCTGACGGCTTCCCTGTACTATTCCGGGGATCGGGTTGGAGCGGCTGAAGTGGCGAAACAGGTGCTGAATCTGAATCCGGAAGATCCGGAAAAAGAGACCCTGACCCGATGGATCCGGGAAGCGGACATTGAAGTCGCGCGGGAAAGGGAAATGGCTGATGAAGGGTTGATATAAGCAGAAGTTTCCAGGAGGAAAACCATGGAATGGAGAGCCAGTCATATTCTGGTACGGGATAAAAGTCAGGCCGATGGGATCCGGAAGAAAGCCACTTCCGGTACGCCTTTTGCCGAACTCGCCAGGAAACACTCCACGTGTCCGAGTCGGGCAAAAGGGGGAGACCTCGGGTGGTTCGGCGCGGGGAAAATGGTGCCGGAATTCGAGCGGGCGGTTCAGAAACTATCCCAGGGCGGAATCAGCCCCGTTGTCCATACCCGTTTCGGGTATCATGTGATCAAGAAGACCGGGCAACGGGACTGAAAGCGCTCTAGCGGCCGTGTCCGCTGCAGGCGGCGTTGGACGTCAGGGATTCCAGTTCCCCATTGCGCCATGCCTTTACGGCATCCGCGACGGTGGGACCGTTGGATAGAAAGGCCTGGATGCCTTCATCATGCAGGCGTTCAATGGCGCGGCGTCCCATGCCTGAAACGATCAGGACATCCACGGAATGCTCGCCAAGTCCTGCGAGGGGTGTACAGGCCCCCTGGCCATGTTCCACGCGCTGATTTTCCATGCAATGGGTTTCATTGCTTTCACTGTTTACAATGGTGAAATAGGGAGCGATGCCGAAATGCTCGCATACCTTGGATTCCAGACCGTTGTCGTCGGATGTGGGAATGCAGATATTCATGTGATATTCTCCTTTGATGCGAATTGTGTGCCCGCCGAGCAAGCCGGCGATCAGTTTCCTGCGGCCCGAGCGCAGGAGGCGTTGCACCGTCGCGCGTGAGACGGACATGGATGATGCGGCCAGGGACTGATCCTGTTCGTCCATATCGCACAAGCGCAGTGCCTCGAATTCGTCGGCTTCCAGAAAGGTTACACCCCTGGCGGGGCCGGACGATCGAAGCGGGTGAACGACCCGATCCGCGTCCAGCAGTCGACAGAAGCGCTTTTTTTTTCTACGCCCCATTTAAGGTCCTGATTTTGGGCATATGCACATTATACCGACGCGGTTTGGGTTTGTCAACCGGAAGAATTCCCGGGATGGGTATTATTATTTCCGGTATTGATGATTTTTTCTTTTAAGCGGGGATACAGGGTAGGGCTATGCCCGGCACCCGGGATATTCCCAGGAGCCGGGCATTCACTCTTTATAGCTCAGGGATACGCAGAACCTGGCCTGGATAAATCAGGTTCGGGTCTTTGAGCATGGGTGTGTTTGCGTCAAAGATCACCATATACTTCATGGCGTTTCCGTAGTACTTTTTCGAGATTCCTGAGAGTGTGTCTCCACG
>CAYVBC010000173.1:0-1174 GCA_964449545.1 uncultured Clostridia bacterium
GGGACGGACGGTGTAGGGACAATTCACGAATTGTCTTTGTGTGCATCGTCTGGCAGGTGGGAATAAAGGGCCAGGAGGGGGGCGTCCGCGAGGGCTTCGGCGCGGGCGTTTTCCGGGATTTCCGCTTTTTCCAGGGCGGCGTCCAGGGCATCGCCCGGAAAAGTGTCGCGCAGGTTGTTGCGCAACGAGCGGCGGCGATGGGTGAAGCAGAGGCGCAGGAAGGTGTGGTATGCCCGGGGATCGACTCCCGGTTCCCGGGGCCCCAGGGTGAACACCCGGGAAAAAATTCTGGGTGCCGGGCGGAACGACCCGGGGCTGACTCGCATGACCGGAGTGAGGGTGAAAAAGGCGCGCATTGCCATGGCCAGGGGGCCCGATCCTTCCATGATGCGGCGGGCGAACTCGTCCTGGGTCATCAATACGGCGCCGCACCAGGTGGCGTGCGCGAACAACACCCATTCCAGCAGGGGGGTTGAAATCAGGTAGGGGATGTTGCCCACCAGGAAGGCCTTCTCTTTGGGAACCAGTTCCTCGACGCGGCAGGTCAGCACGTCTTGCCGGATCACCCGCACACGGTCGCCCCAGCGCTCTTCAACTTCCATGGCCAGGCGGGGGTCTTTCTCCACCACCGTGAGCGGCCGATGGGGAAAACATTCCAGGATCCGCCGGGTCAACACGCCCTGTCCGGGCCCTATTTCCAGGAGGGGCCCATCTCCGGGGGGGATCCGGGAAACGATGCGATCCGCGACTCCGGGATTGACCAGGAAATTCTGACCGAGGCGGGAGGATTTCACGGGCGGCTCCGCGCCCTCAAAGCGGCCGGGTGCTGACCCGGGGCAGATCCACGCTGGTGCCTTCACACAGGGCGTCGTTGACCATCCGCGTCAGGCGCAACGAGATCCGTTTCTGTTTGAACCCGCGTGTGGGCGGCACACGTACGGAAAGGTAATTGGCGGTCACGGCCATGGAGTGGGTCGGCGTTTCCTCGATGACGATGGCATCCACAATCCGGCCCAGCCATTTTTCACGGTAGGCGATTTTCATGTCGCGATTCAGGGTCTTCATCTCTCCGGCCCGACTGCGGACCACATGATGGGGAAGCGGTTCCATGTTGGCTGCCTTGGTTCCGGGACGGGGGGAATAGGGGAAGACGTGCATGTAGTTGAGGCGGCTT
>CAYVBC010000173.1:1274-4072 GCA_964449545.1 uncultured Clostridia bacterium
CTTGGTTCCGGGACGGGGGGAATAGGGGAAGACGTGCATGTAGTTGAGGCGGCTTTCGCGGATGAAGTCCACCGTTTCACGGTGTTCCTTTTCCGTTTCTCCGGGAAAACCGACAATGAAATCCGTCCCCATATTGGCGTCTGGAAAGAAACGGTGGAACATCTCCATCAGTCGCAGGTAATCGCCGGCCCGGGAGCCGCGTTTCATGCGTTGGAGAACCGTGTTGCTCCCGCTCTGGAAGGAAAGATGAAAACTGGGGCACACCTTTCCGGTCTCCTTCAACGATTTTATGAAGTCATACTTCAGGTAACGGGGATCCAGTGAACTGAGGCGGATGAACTCGATCCCGGGAATTTCCGCGATGGCTTGAATCAGCCCCAGCAGGTTCCGACGCGGGAAGAGGTCGAATCCGTATGAGGAGAGGTTGATCCCCGTGAGGATGAGTTCCCGGTACCCCAGGGAGGCGTAATACCGGGCCCGGGCCACCGCCTGATCCTGAGGCATGCTGCGTGATTTTCCGCGCAGAGAGGGAACGATGCAGTAGGAACAGCGGAAGTTGCAGCCATCGTGAATTTTGAGGAAGATCCGGGAGCGGAACGCGGAGTGGTGGATGATGTTGCTGTCAATGGGGAATTGTTGCTTCACCTCTTCGGTAAGGTTAACCTTGGCGGCGTTGTCCAGGAACAGGTAGCCGGGGAAGCGGCGGGCCATCTCATCACCGTTGCGGTTGACGCTGCAGCCGGCCACTACCCAGGGGATGTTGGTTTTGCGGAAGGCCTTCTGGATCATGCGTACCACGTCTCTTTCCGCTTTTTCCGTGACGCTGCAGGTGTTGAGGATGCCGAAATCGGCCTCAGTCCAGCTCCGGGTGAGCGCGTACCCGGCGTTTTCCAGTTCCAGGATCCAGTCCTGGATTTCCGCCTGGTTGGCCCTGCATCCGAAGTATTCCACGCAGAATTTCATGATTCCCAGAGGCTCTCCACTTTCTTCTGCAACCGCCGACTCTTGGTTTCCACGCTTCGGCGCTGCTCTTCACGAAAGGCATCCAGGCGCTCCGCAAGTGCCGGCTGTTGCAGAGCCAGGATCTGCAGCGCGAAGAGCACGGCGTTCGTGCCACCGGATTTCCCGATCCCGAACACCGCGGTGGGGATTCCTCCCGGCATCTGCACCATGGAGTAGAGGGAATCCAAGCCGTTCAGATCTGAGGGAATGGGAACGCCCAGCACCGGCAGAAGGGTATGGGCGGAGATGACACCGGGCAGGTGTGCCGCGCCGCCGGCGGCGGCGATGATGATTTTCCCCCCGGCCTTTTCGAATTCCCGGATCAGTGAAACGGTGCGTTCGGGTGTGCGGTGTGCGGAGCTGACCTCCACGGAAAAGGGTACACCGAAATCCTGGAGCAGGCGGATGCCATGTTCCAGGTGGGGCAGGTCCGAATCACTGCCCATGATAATGGTGATATCCACGGGTTTCATTGGTTTTTTCTCCCGATGTCATTGCGGAAATAGATATTATCGTATTTGATGAAAGCGATGGCGTCATAGATTTTTTTCATGGCTTTCTTCAGCGTGGCGCCGCAGGCGCACACACTCAATACACGGCCCCCGGAGGTATAGACCGCTTCATTGCGCAGATGGCAACCGGCGTGAAATATTTCAACACCCATGGATTTCGCCCGTTCCAGCCCCTCCACGGGCTTGTCTTTTTCATGGGCACCGGGGTACCCTTTTGACGCCAGCACGACGCAGCCGGAAACATCTTCATCCCACTGGGTGTTCACATCGAAGAGGTTGCCTTCGGCCGATGCCATCAAGATGTCCACAATGTCGCTTTTCAGCCGCATCAGTACGGCCTGGGTTTCGGGATCCCCGAAACGGACGTTGAACTCCAGTACCTTGGGACCGTCCGGTGTGATCATTAATCCGGCGTAGAGCACGCCGCGGAATTCCCGGCCCTCAAACCGCATGCCCTCAATGGTGGGCATGATGATGGACCGGAGTACATCTTCCAGCAGGCCCTTCTCCACATCCGGCGCCGGGCTGATGGCGCCCATGCCCCCGGTGTTGGGTCCCGTATCATTTTCTCCCACTTTCTTGTAATCCATGGATGTGACCATTGGGATGACGCGCTTTCCGTCAGACACGACCATGAAAGTCATCTCCCGGCCGGGCATGAAATCTTCGATGATGACCTGATCACCCGCACGGCCGAATTTTTTTTCCACCATGATGGTCTGGATGGCGGTCATCCCTTCCTTTTCGTCCCGGCAGATGAATACGCCCTTTCCCGCGGCCAGACCGTCGGTCTTGACCACCAGGGGAAAGGTCGCGGTCTGCAGAAATGCTAGCGCCTCCCGTGCATCTGTATAAATACGGAAGTCCGCTGTGGGGATGTTGTGCTTCTTCATGAACTGCTTGGAAAAGGCTTTGGAACTTTCTATGATGGCGGCTTTCTGGGAGGGGCCGAATACGGTCAGGTTGCGGCGGTGAAACTCATCGACAATCCCCAGGGCAAGGGGGAGTTCGGGTCCCACAACGGTCAGTTGAATCTTTTCCGCCTGAGCGAACTCGGCGATCTCAATAATATCCGTGGGATCGATGGGCACATTGGTGGAGAGCTGGGATGTACCGGAATTACCGGGAATGGAGTAGATCTGGGTGACTTTTAGTGACTGGGAAAGTTTCCACACCAGGGCGTTTTCACGGCCCCCGGAACCGATGACCAATACCTTCATGCTGCACCTTCCTCTACTTTGGCTTGCCCGTGCATTATACTGCATCCCCGTTTCCCGGACAAGC
>CAYVBC010000174.1:0-4061 GCA_964449545.1 uncultured Clostridia bacterium
TGATGCTCGTGGTGTCTTCAGCCGGTTTTATCTCAAGCATCCATCCGGAAACCCTTGTGGACGGGATCTCCATCCACGCCGGGGGCATGGTGGGGCTCTTTCTGAATCGTTTTCTGAGTACCGAGTTGAAGCCGTTTTTTGCCGGGGGATTGTTTCTGATTTTCATGATGATCTCACTGGTGCTCATTGCCAAGGTCTCTCTGCGCCAGATGGCCGTAACCCTCTGGAAACTTCTGGGCCTTGCGTGGAAATGGGGGGTGGCCCGATGGGCCCGGTTGCAGAAAAAACGAAGCTCTCGACGGATTCGCGATAAATACAGCCAGGATGCGCCGCCTGAACCGAAGTCGCATGCGCGGAAACCGCGAAAGACCCGTCCCGTTGATGCGAAAGAGAAGAAACGGATTGCCCGGGAACCCAGCCGGATCCCGGAGGACAGTTATCTCTTTGCGGATGATGAAACCGGGTTGATGCAGAGCAGCACGTATACGTCTCCACCCTTGACATACCTGGATGCCGTCACGGAGAAGAGTCAGATCGATTTTCGTGAACTGGATCGCAAGCGGGATGAATTAACTTCCGCGCTCAAGGAGTTCCGGATCAATGGTTCCATACGTGAATACACGCCGGGACCGGTGATTACCACCTATGAGTTTGAGCCGGACAGTGGAGTCAAGGTCAAAGATGTGACCAATCTTTCCGAGGACCTGGCCCTTGCGGTCAAGGCTCAGTATGTACGGATCGAACGCATTCTGGGCAAGCGGGCCATCGGCATCGAGATCCCGAATCGCAAGCGGGAGACGATTCACCTGCGTGAGATCCTGGAGTCCGAAGAGTACAAGCGGTCCCGTTCTCCCCTGACACTGGCATTGGGAAAAACCAAGAGTGGCGAGATATTGATCTCTGATCTGCGGGAAATGCCCCATTTGATCGTGGCGGGAGCCACTGGAAGTGGAAAAAGTGTGGCCATTCATTCGATTATCCTGAGTATTCTATACAAGGCGCCGCCGAACGAGGTTAAATTTGTACTGATCGATCCGAAACGGGTGGAACTGGCCATTTACAACCGACTGCCCCATCTGCTTACTCCGGTGGTGGTCAACAACAAACTGGCCAAGAACGCGTTGGACTGGGCGGTCTGGGAGATGGAACAACGCTACCAGAAGATCGCGAAACTGCAGGTTCGCAATATTGATCAGTACAACAAGAAGCTGGATCTGCTCATCCAGAGTGATGACGAATTACTGGAACGTCTGGAAGACAGGGATCGAATTCCCTATGTGGTGATCATCATTGATGAATTTGCCGACCTGATGATGGAGAGTTCCAGGGAGATTGAAGATGATGTGGCGCGGATCGCTCAGAAGGCCCGCGCGGTGGGCATCCACCTGATCCTGGCCACCCAGCGCCCCTCCACTGATGTGATCACCGGAACGATTAAAAACAATTTTCCTTCCCGGATCGCTATGGCCGTTCCTTCGAAGTTTGATTCCCGTACCATTATCGATGTCATGGGGGCGGAAAAGCTTCTGGGAAACGGAGACATGCTTTTCCTGCCGCCCAAAACCGCGTCACTGATCCGGTTGCACGGCGCCTTCGTTTCAGAAGAGGAAACACTGAGAGTGATCAACTTTCTGGCGAAAAAAGAGAAGCCACAATTCGACACCCAAGTGGTAAAAGCACGTTCCAGCAGCGGCGCCGCGGGCGCGGGTGGGGAACTGGATGGACTGTTTTTTGACGCCGCCGCGGTGGTGATTGAAACCGGCCAGGCTTCGGCTTCATTTCTCCAGCGTCGCATGCGCATCGGCTATGCCCGTGCCGGACGTCTGATTGACCAGTTGGAGTCCCGGGAGGTTGTGTCTCCGCCAAACAGCCGCAACCAGCGTGAAGTGCTCATGAGTATGAGTGACATCCAGGGGCTTCATCCGGAAGACGATTCTGAGTGAGTTGATTTTTCTTTGTCCCCAACCCTCTTTGTGGTAGAATGACTTCATGGAATGCGGGCTTTCCATCGGGACAATCGACATTGCGGCCACTACTCCCTTTTTTATTCTGGGTCCCTGTGTGATTGAAGGGGAAAATGAGACCCTGGAAATCGCCCGTCGGCTGAAAGACCTTTCTGATTCACTCGATCTACCCATCATTTTCAAAGCATCCTTTGACAAGGCCAACCGCTCTTCCCTGGCATCTTATCGTGGCCCGGGGCTGGATCGGGGGTTGGAAATTCTGGACATGGTCAAATCCGAGACCGGGCTTCCCGTCATTTCCGACATCCATACGCCCGAGCAGGCCGCGCCCGCGGCCCGGGTTCTGTCGGCCCTGCAGATTCCCGCTTTTCTCTGCCGTCAAACGGATCTTCTCCTGGCTGCCGGTGAAACCGGTCTGCCGGTGAATGTCAAGAAAGGGCAGTTCATGGCCCCGGAGGACATGGGGCGGGTGGTGGAGAAAATTCGCTCAACTGGAAATAATCAAGTGCTTCTGACGGAAAGAGGAACCACGTTCGGATACCATGACCTGGTAGTGGATTTTCGTTCCATTCCCATCATGAAGGCCCTGGGAGTCCCGGTGATCATGGATGCCACTCATGCCGTGCAGCGGCCGGCGGTGGGCCCTGTTTCCGGCGGCCGTCCTGAATTCATCCCCCATCTTGCCGCCGCGGGAGTGGTATGTGGTGCGAATGGTGTCTTTCTTGAAGTGCATCCCCGGCCGGATCAGGCTCTGTCGGATGGGGCCAATTCTCTTCCCCTGGATTCTTTAGGCGCATTGCTCCTTCGTCTGAAAGCGTATTATAAGGTGACTTGATGGACAGTCTGGAAATTGGTAAAAATGTACTTCGAACGGAATCTGATGCCATAGACCTTGCCGTGAGGCGCCTGGACGATCAATTTGTCGCCTCGGTGGATCTGGTCCTTTCCACCCGGGGACGTGTCGTCATCACGGGAATGGGGAAATCGGGCCTTATCGGAAAAAAAATCGCCGCCACGTTGACCTCCACCGGAACGCCCGCCTTTTTTCTTCACCCTTCAGAAGCCCTGCATGGGGATATCGGCATCATCATGCCGGATGACGTGGTCGTGGCCCTCTCCACCAGTGGTGAAACCCAGGAAGTGGTCCGGCTGATCAATTTCATCAAACGGATCGGGGTGAAGATGATTGCCCTGGTGGGGCGCGTCGACTCCACCCTGGCCAGGGAAAGCGATTACCATATCGACTGCAGCGTGGAAGCGGAGGCCTGCCCCATCGGTCTGGTTCCCACCACATCCACGACCCTGACACTTGCAATGGGAGATGCCCTCGCCATCGCCTTGATGGAGAAAAAGGGGTTTCGCGAGGAAGATTTTCGATTCAATCACCCTGGCGGATCAATCGGAAAAAAGCTGCTGAAGGTCCGACATCTCATGCATACCGGGGAGGCCATTCCACGGGTAAGTCCGGATGACTCCATGGAGGTGGTGATTCGGGTGATTGATGAAAAACGATTCGGAATGGCCGTGGTCACGGACGACTCCGAGCACGTACTGGGTGTGATTACGGATGGAGACCTGAGGCGACGATTACTGCATGACGGTGAAATCATGAAGCGAAGGGCGAGGGAGTGCATGACTCCCGATCCACTGTCCGTTGCGGAGGACAAGTTGGCTGTTGAGGCCCTGAATGAGCTGGAGTCGCACCGCATTACTTCCTTAATCGTGAAGCGTGATGATAAACTGACCGGGTTGTTGCACCTGCATGACCTGTGGCGGACGGAGATGATTTAGCATGAGCATGGATCAGAAGGAACTGGCGAAACGGATCAAGTTGATCATTATGGATGTGGATGGCACCCTTTCGGATGGACGTTTTTTCGTTCTTCCGGATGGTCAGCAGATCAAGTCCTTTGATGTCAAGGACGGAACGGGGGTGGTTTTTGCCGGGCTGGCCAACATCGTGACGGCGATTATAACGGGAAAGTCTTCTCAGGCGGTTCAACGCCGCGCCGAGGAGTTGGGCATTGATGAATACTACGAAGGCGTGCACAACAAGACCATTCCATTCAATGAACTCCTGGAGAAATACGAGTTGTC
>CAYVBC010000175.1:0-4008 GCA_964449545.1 uncultured Clostridia bacterium
TCGGAATTTCCCTATCGGGAATTCTCACGCTATGGGGATGGCCGTGCGATCCTGACCACGGATTTCCGGGGGGGCGAGGCCAAGCGTGAATTCGGTTCCGCTTTCCGTGTGTTCAATGTCATTGATGTGAGACAGTCCTATCTTCAGAATATTATATCCCAGGTGCTGGATGATCTGGCGGAATCGCCGGAAGAGCGAGGCCGTTTTGTACATTTTTCCTATGAAATGGTGGCCTTGACCCCCCGATGCGTGCGGGAACTGGATCTGCCTCTTTCTCCCGAAGATGAGAAGCGTCCATGGGTGGAAGTGTCCGGACGAAAGGGGATTGCGGTCAAAGCGGAAGATTTGATTCAACAGTTGACGGAACGGTCACTGGAAGAAGTGGCCAAGCGCAACCCGGATTTATCCGAAGATGAACAGACCGCGATTGCCCGGCAGATTGCAGTGGGGGCGTTGCGATACTTCATGATCAAATTCAATGCCAGGGCAGTGATCGCTTTTGATTTCCGGGACGCCCTGGCGTTTGAAGGGGACACCGGGCCCTATCTTCAGTATACCCTGGTGCGTCTCAACAGTATCCTGCGGAAAGCGGGAAACATCGCGATGGAAGCGCGAAATGTGGACGTTGACCCGATGATACTCCCCGGTGAAGAGCTGGAGGTTTTCTTTGACCTGCTGCTCAGGACATCCGATGGAGACACCCACATCCAGACCGCCCTGGATAACCAGGATCTGTCTGGAATCGCCAATCATGCTTTTTCTCTGTGCCAGGCTTTCAACCGCTTTTATCATGGATACCCGGTGATCAACGAACCCGATGAATCCCGTCGGGCCTTGCGTATTCAAATCCTCTGGCTGGTGCGGGAACGCCTCGGAAGGCTGATGGAGATTATGGGGATACCGGTTCCTGAACGCATGTAGCCGAAGTTTACCGGACCCTGATTGATCGGTCTGAAGCGCTGTGATATAGTCTGATTATGACTGCACTCTCTCCCTCTTCCAGGAGTGGAACTTCCTGGTTGTTTGCGCTGCTGTTGATCCTCCTGGCCCTGTTTCTTGGCGGAACGGGGTATCTGCTGCATGTTCGCGCGATTCATCGCAGTCGAATTGATCCCCTTGAACGGAACGTGCGCACGCTGAAAATGCTGGCTGCCGAACGCCCCGAGCCACGCAGAATGCGTGGTGAATTCTACCTCAATCAATTCATGACCACGTTTCCCCTGAGACAGGCGGAAGCGATGGCGGAACTTCTGTCGACATTCTATCTTGCCGGTCCACTGATTGCCGGAGCGGATCTGCAGGTTCGTGAATCGGGCATTTCCCTGCGTTTTCTTGTTTCCTGGAAGCCGGATGCCCGGGCGGATCTGAGTTTGCGTCTTCAGAACCGAATGAGGGAGAACCCATCCATTATTCGTATGGATTGCTGCCCGGGCGGGCAGGTCTGCCTCCGGGGTCATGTTGAGGTTCCCTGATGTTGCGGAAAATACTGCGGGTATTGTTTGTGGTTGCCCTGATCATCGGAGCCATCTGGGTCTATATGCGCCTTGTGGTGGAACCCTGTGTCCGGGACATCAGCCGTTTTAAACTGAAGGCCCGGGACCTTTCCGCGCAGTTGGCGGGTCTTGAATCAGCCGGAATGCTTCCGGAATTGAGCGCCCGGGAAAAAAAGATGCTGGAGAATTCCCGGCTTCGTTTGCGGGCCCGGTTGACGAAGTTTCGCCATCTTCCCGCGTCATGGAAACAATTGGCCGGGCAGATCGTCCGGCATGCGGCAAGGAAGGGCATCAAGGTCCGGGTGCTGGAGAATGCGCCCATGACACCTGCTGAATGTCGACAGGTGGAACCGGTTGTGACCGGAACATCCATGTGGCGGGTCACGGCCAGGATGCGGGGCCCGTCCCATCGCTGGGGGGCGTTTCTCATGGCTGTGGCGCGGGGTCCGGCATACTTGACCTTGACCCGGTTTGAGATACTGGGCGGTGAGCCTCAGGAAGCCCGGATTGACTGGACCTGGCACACGCTGCCTCCCCATCGTGAGTTGTCTGTTGGCCGCCGGGACCTGATCGACTGGGAGGGAGACGTGTTGGAACAACGGTTGCCGAATGTTTCCGGAAGGGAAAAGAGAGATTCCGGGAAAAATCGTGGAGGATAAGGGTGCGGGTGGTGATTCAGAGAGTCCGCTCGGCAAGTGTTCGAGTGGATGGTGAAGAGATTGCGGCCATCGGGAATGGAATACTGGTCTACGTTGGGATTGAAAGGTGGGATGGAGAACCGGAAATAGATTTTGTTGCATCAAAGATGATGAACCTGCGGATTTTTCCCAACGAATCGGGTCGTATGGACCGGGATATCCGGGATGTAAAGGGGGATGTGCTGTCCGTGTCCCAATTTACCCTGGCTTCCCGGATTCGCAAGGGAAGGCGTCCCGACTTTGGAAACGCGGCTGAACCGGACCGGGCTGAATCTCTGTACAAGCGCTTCAACCGGCTCCTGACGGAAGGTGGTGTTCCCGTTTCAACAGGTCGTTTCGGAGCCATGATGGATGTCGCATCCGTGAATGATGGACCGGTCACATTTGTCATTGAGCGTACCGGAGAGCAGCAGTAGAATATGAGGTGATCATGTCTGTCCAAATCCAGGAAGTCACGGATCGGAGGGGAATGCGGAAGTTCATCGAACTTCCATTTCAATTGCATCGAGAAAATCCCCTCTGGGTGCCGCTCCTGCGGCGGGATGAAAAAGAATTGTTCAATCCTCGAATAAACCCTTCTCTGGAGCACGCGGAGGTCCGGTTTTTCCTGGCGGAAGAGAATGGGAGGGTCGTGGGACGGGTGGCCGCCATTCTCAGCCATGCGGCGAATCAGAAATACAACACGCGCGACCTCCGTTTCGGATGGTTGGAGATGGCCGACAACGAGGAGATCCCTCGCGCATTGTTTGTCGCCGTGGATGAATGGGGAAGAAAACGGGGGATGCAAACCGTAACCGGTCCGATGGGGTTTACCGACCTGGATCCCGAGGGAATGCTGGTGGAGGGATTTGACCAGGTACCCACAATTGCCTCCAACCACAATCCGGCCTATTATCCGGAATTGATGAACCGTCTGGGATTCCGCAAGGAGATTGATTATGTGGAATTCAAGGCAAAAATTCCGGAAGATCAGGTGATTCCCGCCAAGCTGTTGAACCTGGCGGAGAGAATTCGCGACCGGAGTTGCTGCCGGATCATGCACTTCCACAACCGCAGGGAAATCATGCGGCACGGTGTGGACCTGATGACCCTTCTGGATGAGTCTTTTGATGAAATATACGGGACGGTTCCCCTTACAAGGGCTCAGAAACAGTACTATGTGAAGCGTTATGCCGGTTGTGCCCATCCGGACCTGATCAAGGCTGTTGTGGACGAAGGGGGGGAGATGATTGCTTTCATGGTGGCCATTCCCAGCATGACCCGGGGATTTCAACGAGCTCGCGGTCGTCTTTTACCCCTGGGCTGGTGGCACATATACCGCTCTCTCCGGTCCAGGGAAACCCTGGATTTCTATCTGGCCGGAGTAAGGAAAAAGTATCGTGGAACCGGATTGGACCTGCTGATGTTGATTGAGATTGCCCAGGCGGCCGTGCGGATGGGGTTTCGCTTCGCGGAATCCAACCTTGAACTGGAAACCAATTTCAAGATTCACGCCATGTGGAAATACTTCAATCCCTGTCAACACAAACGAAGACGGATCTTTCAGCGGGACATTATCCCTCCCGATTGAAGAGCGATACCGCGTCCGGTATAATGTATGTATTGTGTTTTGCAAAGAAGATCCGGACTGGAAAAAATATCGTGGAGGTATTGCATGAGTATCGAAATTCGACCCGTGGAATCGCGTAGACAACTGAAAGCGTTTATCAAAATTCCTTTTCGTCTTTTCGCGGACAACCCTTTCTGGGTTCCGCCCCTGATCATGGATGAAATGGAAGTGTTTGATACCAAGAAAAATCCCGCTTTTGAAAATGCCG
>CAYVBC010000176.1:0-1083 GCA_964449545.1 uncultured Clostridia bacterium
TGGAGAGGTATTTCGCCCACTGGGAGTTCAACGTGGATCTCCAGTTCAGCGCCTCCGATTGCGAATCCCTGTCCTTGAAAGACCTTATGGAACGGGGGTCCCAACCGGAGCGGGAAGAAGTGCTGAACCAGTGGTTGGGATACACGGAGACTCCGGGCGCGCCCGCTCTGCGCGAGGGGATCGCCCAGTTATATGACGGGCTGAACGCTGACGACATCCTCGTTCTCGCACCCTCGGAGGGGATTTTTCTCGGCCTCCAGGCCATGCTGGAAGAGGGAGATCATGCCCTGGTCACCTGGCCCGCGTACCAGTCCCTGTACGAAGTGCCCGATGCCACCGGTGTACGGATCACCCACTGGCCCATCCAGGTGATCAACGGCCGCTGGACCCTGGATCTCGATTTCCTCCGAGATCACATTCAACCCCGCACACGGGCCCTGGTGGTCAACTTCCCCCACAATCCCACGGGATTCATTCCCACGGCCGATGAATGGAATTCCCTCCTGGAGATCGCGGAAAACCATGGATTGATGGTTTTTTCCGACGAGATGTACCGGGAGCTGGAACATGATCCGGCCCGGCGCCTTCCTCCGGCCTGCACCTCCGGAATCCAGCATGTCTCCCTGAGCGGCATGTCCAAATCCTATGGTCTCCCCGGACTGCGAATCGGCTGGCTGGCCAGCCGCAGCCGCGGATTCCTGGAGCGGGTTTCCTCCATGAAGGATTACACCTCAATCTGCAACAGCGCCCCGTCGGAAGCGTTAGCCCGCCTGGCCCTGGCCCACGGACCCGGGTTGCTGGACCGAAACCGCGAACGGATCGCCACCCACCTGGACCTGTTGCGGCGAACATTGGAACAATTCTCCCATCGGATTGAGTTCCTGGAACCGGACGGCGGTCCCATCCTTTTCCCCCGCTTCCGGGACGGGACCTCGTCAGAGGAGTTCTCCCGCTCCCTGGTTACGGAACAGAGTGTGCTTCTGCTCCCCGGTGCCCTGTTCGCCATGGGCAACGAGTTCTTCCGCGTGGGCCTGGGTCGCGCGGACTTCCCCACCGCACTGGAAAGAGTGGTGAAGCAGTTGG
>CAYVBC010000176.1:1183-3963 GCA_964449545.1 uncultured Clostridia bacterium
CATCACAAGCTCTCTTAAAGCTCTCATCACAATTTCGGTTTAAATCACCATCACATTTTTTTTCACCCTTTGCCCATCGCCCTTTGCCATTTGCCCTTCGTCCGGCCTTTATTGACAATTCACAAGGATCATCCGTAGAATAGGGGCATGAAAGCGGCTCGCATGATCTCCTGCATGGTCAACCGGAAACGCGTCCACCTGGAAATCTCTCCGGCGGAAATCACCCTGGACCTGCTGAGAAAAAATCTGCGCCTCACCGGCGTGAAGGAGGGCTGCCGCGAGGGAGACTGCGGCGCCTGTACCATTCTGCTGGGAGAGCGGCGGGATAAGGGAATCACCTATGCGGCCGTCAACTCCTGCCTGCTGCCCGCGGATGCCTTGAACGGAACACATGTCGTCACGATTGAGGGATTGAACCGCGATGGGTTGAACCCCATCCAGGAGGCCTTCCTGGAGGAGGGCGCGGTGCAGTGCGGGTTCTGCACGCCGGGCATCCTGCTGTCCCTGACCGCATTTCTGATCAATGCTCCCGATCCGGGGCCGGAGTCCGCTGCCCGGGCCATCTCCGGCAATATCTGCCGCTGTACCGGTTACGTGGCCATCCGCCGCGCCATTGACCGCCTCTTTTCCCGGATCCCCGACCTCTCCGGAAAAGATCGCATCCTTGCGTTGATCAAGCTGAGGATCCTGCCCGACTATTTTTCCAGCATTTCCACAGAGCTGGATCGCATCGCGTCCCCCCCGCCGCCTGATCGGGTGGATTCTGACGAAAACCCGGTTTACGTGGCCGGCGGCACGGACCTCTTCGTGCATCCAACCCATGACCTGAAGGATCAACCACTGGTGTTCCTCTCTCCGCCCGGGGATCCGGACGGAATCCGCGTTGGAGAATCCTTCCTGGAGCTACCCGGCGGCCTGACCACGGAAGCACTCAAACAGGCGCCGGAGATCCGGAAATTCTGGCCGCGACTTCCGGAGATGCTGGAACTGGTATCCTCCGTGCAGATTCGCAACCGGGCCACCATCGCCGGCAATATCGTCAACGCCTCCCCCATTGGTGACATCGCGATCCTCCTGCTGGCCATGGGCGCTGAAATCGAATTGATGGAGAATGAAAAAAAGCGGAGAATTCCGCTGAGAAAATTCTTTCTTGCCTATAAAAAACTGGCCAAAACCCCGGCCGAACGCCTCTCCCGGGTCTTTATTCCGCGGCCCGGACCCGGAATGGTTTTTCATTTCGAAAAAGTCAGCCGCAGGCAGCACCTGGATATCGCCTCGGTCAACACGGCCATAGGGATTTCCGCTCCAGACGGCACCATCCGTGAGGCCCATGTCTCGGCCGGGGGCGTGGCCCCGGTTCCCCTCTTCCTGGAGAAAACCTCGCTTTTCCTGCGGGACAAGTCCCTGGAACCCGCCGCTCTGAAAGCGGCCCTGGTTGTATTGGACAGCGAGATCTCTCCCATCAGTGATATGCGCGGCGCTGAAAGGTACAAGCGCCGCCTGCTGCGTAACCTCTTCCTGAGCCATTTTCTGACCCTCTTTCCCGGACATTTCGAGCGCAACCCCGCCTTCCGGGAGCTCCTGTCCGTAACGGACAGCCAGTGTAAAAAAAAGCACGATTCACACCGGAGAAAGGGATGAAATACCGGGACACCCGCCTCCATCTGCGCGGCGAATCCCTGTTCACCGACGACATCTCCCTGCCCAAAGAGACGCTGTTCGGCGCGATCTTATCCTCCCCCATCGCTCATGGCCGCGTTCTCAGCATGGATCTTTCCGCCGCAAAAAAATTGCCCGAAGTGCGGGCCGTGCTGACCGCGGGCGACATTCCGGGGAGTAACCAGTTGGGAAACATCATCCCCGACGAGCCCCTTCTGACAGCGGAGGCGCTGAGTTTCATCGGCCAGCCCATCGCTCTCGTGATCGCGGACACCGCGGACAAAGCCCGCCTGGCCGCAACGAGAATCAAGCTGGCGCACAAGGTGTTCACCCCGATTCTGGATCCCCGTGAAGCCTTTCGGAAAAACAGCCTGATCGCTCCGCCCCGCTGCTTCCAGCTGGGAGATCCGGAAAGCGCATGGCCGGATTGCGCCTGTATCGTTTCAGGCACCGTGGTCTCAGGCGGCCAGGAGCATCTCTACATGGAGACCCAGAACGCCCACGCCACGCCAACCGAACACGGAGGCATCCGGCTGGTCTCCTCCACCCAGTCCCCCACCGCCGTGCAGCGGGTCACCGCCCGTGTCCTGGGCCTTCCGATGCACATGGTGGAGGTGGACACCCCCCGGCTGGGCGGCGCGTTCGGCGGTAAGGAGGACCAGGCCACCCACTGGGCGGCCCTCGCCGCGTTGGGCGCTTTTCACCTGAAAAAACCCGTCAAGGTTCTACTGGACCGCCAGGAGGACCTGCGCTTCACGGGTAAACGACACCCCTACTCCAGTGATTTTAAAATCGGGCTTTCCGGGGACGGGAAGATTCTTGCCTACGAGGTCTCCTTCTACCAGAACGCCGGTGCCTTTGCCGACCTCTCCACCGCCATCCTGGAACGTTCCCTGTTTCACGCCACCAACAGCTACTTCATTCCCCATGTGAAAGCCACCGGGTATTGCTGCCGCACCAACCTGCCCCCCTTTACCGCTTTCCGGGGCTTCGGCGCCCCCCAGGCGATGCTGGTGATCGAAGCCGCCATCCACAAGGCCGCGCACCGGATGGGGATCGAACCCGCCCGCATCCAGGAGAAAAACCTGGTCCGTCAACACGACCTCTTTCCCTACGGCATG
>CAYVBC010000177.1:0-3921 GCA_964449545.1 uncultured Clostridia bacterium
TCTTTTTCCAACAATTCCCTTTCCAGGGAAAAATCGGCCATTACCGGAGTTCTTTCAGTCTGGCGGCACGCCCGCGACGCTTGCGCAGGAAATAAAGTTTGGCACGACGTACCTTTGAGTGACGTTTAACCGATATGGTCTGCACGAGTTTGGAGTTCAAAGGAAAAATCCGTTCCACCGCAATACCGAAAGAGGTCTTCCGGACCGTTACGGTACGCGAGATGCCCCGATTCTTCATACCGATGATCGTTCCTTCAAAGACCTGGATCCGTTCTTTACCACCTTCAATGACGCGGTAGTTAACGGTTACGATATCCCCCGGTCGCAGTCGGGGAAGGTCTTCACGGGGGGATTCATATTCGGCCAGGTCATGGGCCGAGAATATTTTCGGCTCCGCGACAACTTCAGAAACCGATCCGGTATCGGGCTCGACGGCTTCCCGGGCTTCGCCCGGTTTATCATCAACGATGTCTGTCTTCTTTTTTTCTTCCGGCATGTTCACTCCTCGTATCTCTGGTCCTGTACCTTTTGGTTCCCCATTGTACTATTTTTTGGCGCTCAATTCAATAGACCCCGCACAGATTGACGCTCAAGCACGATTCTGATATAAAACTCCCATGCGAAGGCGAGTTTCAGGACTGATATTACTGGTTTTTTTTCTCAGCCTTAACGCATCCGAACCCGGGGAATGGCAAAACGGCGTCGATACCTGCAATGCAATCCTGGACCTCATCCAAGAACGCCATCCCGATCCGCCTCCGGAAAAGGAGCTGGTTTACGCGTCGATCCGCGGTATACTGAACCGCCTGGATCCCCATTCATACTTTCTGGACCCCGCCTCATTCCGCTCCATGTTCGAAGACCAGCATGGGAACTATTTCGGGATCGGAACCCGAATTCGTAGCATTGACGGCCGCCTCACCGTCATCGCACCCATGGAGGGAACCCCGGCTCATCGTCAGGGCATTCTTCCGGGAGATGTGATCAGCACCATAGACGGCCACCCAACTCGGGAAATGAGTATTGATCAGGCAATGAAGGCCCTGCGTGGAAGCAGGGGAAGTACCGTAACCATCATCGTGGAACGCGAGGGGGAGAGACATCCGCTGACCTTTCGCATGCGGCGCGCCGAGATCCCCCTGGCCACGCTGACGTACAGCCTGTTGCAGCCGGATGCGCCTGAAATCGGCTACATCGGCCTGAGAACCTTCGGGCAGACATCGCCTCAGGAAGTTCGTGACGCCCTGGAAGCACTGCTTGAAAAAGGGAAGCTCCGTGGCCTGGTGCTTGACTTGCGGTGGAACACGGGAGGTTCTCTTGCGGCCGCCATTGAACTGGCGGACATGTTTCTCCCCCCGGGGCGCCCCATCATCACCCTCAAGGGCCGCTCCATGGAGCGGGGATTCACCTCACGGAAAAAGCAGGCCTGGCCGGACCTGAAACTGGTTGTACTGATCAATCGAGGTAGCGCCAGCTCCTCTGAAATTCTCGCCGCCGCTCTGCAGGAACATGAACGGGCAAGGATTCTGGGGAGCAGATCCTGGGGAAAGGGCCTGGTGGAAACGGTATTCACCCTCCCCGGAAAAAGTGCCATCGCCTTGACCACTGCACGGTACTATACACCGCGGGGACGCTGCCTGCAGCGGGAATACGGCGGAGCGGACAACCTTTTCGGTATCCGTATCCCGGAAGACTACGACACAAACCGACAGATTCCGGGAGGAGTCATTCCGGATCAGTTGATTGCCGATCCACGCCTGTCACCTACTGTAGCCAACCTGATTACAAAGGGAGCGTTTTTTCAGTTTTCCCGCCGTCTTCTGGACAAAGGGCTTGTGGTTTCCAATACAATGAGCATTGATTCCCCATTGATCGCTGAATTCCAGTCTTTTCTGGATGAGAAAAACATCCCCGTTACGGACTCGGAAATTGCGCGGAAAGAGATTCAGAGAGAGATCCTCCGAGCTCTTCTGACCATGGCCATCTCGGAAACAGCGGGATATAGAATTTTCCTTTCCCATGACCCGGTCAACACAGCCGCTTTGGCATTTCTGAAATCGACCGCCAGACCCAAGGAGCCTCAATCATGAGCAAGAAAGAAGATTTTGTCACACAGATCACCAAACGTTCGGAAGATTTTTCACGCTGGTACGTAGACGTGATCCGCCGGGCCGAACTGGCCGATTATTCTCCCATGAAAGGGGTCATGGTCATCCGGCCGTATGGATATGAAATATGGGAGAATATAAAATCACATCTGGACCGCATGTTCAAGGAAACCGGTCATCGAAATGCTTATTTCCCACTCTTCATCCCGGAAAGCTTTTTGAAAAAGGAAGCGGAACACGTGGAAGGATTCGCGCCCGAAGTGGCCTGGGTAACCATGGGTGGAGATGAAGAACTGGAAGAACGCTATGCCATTCGCCCCACTTCGGAAGCCATCATCTGCCACATGTATGCCAAATGGATCTCTTCCTGGCGGGACCTCCCCCTGCTGATCAATCAGTGGGCCAACGTGGTGCGCTGGGAAAAGGTCACCCGACCCTTTCTTCGCACCACCGAATTTCTCTGGCAGGAAGGTCACACGGTTCATGCCACGGCCGAGGAAGCGCAGGAGGAAACACTGAAAATCCTGGACATCTACTGCAAATTCGCAGAGGAATACATGGCCATACCCGTGATTGCGGGGCTGAAATCCGACTCGGAAAAATTCGCCGGCGCGGTCCGTACCTATTGCATAGAAGCCCTGATGCCCGATGGCCGCGCTCTTCAGGCCGGGACCTCCCACAACCTGGGTCAGAATTTTTCCCGTGCCTTCAATATCCGTTTTGAGAATCAGAGCCAGGAACTCGAATATGCCTGGGGAACATCCTGGGGCGTATCCACCCGACTGATCGGCGCGGTCATCATGGCCCATGGAGACGACTCCGGATTGATTATTCCTCCCCGTATCGCTCCTTTCCAGGCGGTCATCGTTCCCATCAGCCGGGGAGACTGGAAGGAATCCGTTCTGCCCGGAGCCAGGGAATTACAGGAGGAGCTGAAAAAAGCCGGAATTCGAACCCATCTGGACGACCGCGACACCTACACTCCCGGATGGAAGTTCTCCGAATGGGAAATGCGCGGCGTTCCGCTGCGGATCGAGATCGGTCCCCGAGACATTGAAAACAAACAGGTCGTGCTGGTCAACCGTCTCAACCGGGAAAAGTCCTTCATCCCCCGGTCAAACTGTGTTGTCGCGGTAGGCAACAAGCTGGAAGAGATCCAGGCATCCCTGTTCAAAAGGGCCCTTGAGTTCAGGGAAGAAAACACCCGAGACGCGGAAGACTTTGATTCCCTGGCGGAAATTATCGAAAATCAGCGTGGACTGGTTCGCACCGGATGGTGCGGATCTGCCGATTGTGAGGCCCTTATCAAGGAAAAAACCAAAGCCACCATTCGTGTCATCCTGGATGAAGCGGTTGGGGAAACCTCACCAGCCTGCCCCGGGTGCGGCAAGCCCGCAACACACAGAGTATTGTTCGCGCGGTCATACTGACCGCGAAAATAAGTTGAGAAAGAGAAGAGGATTGAGGCCGGGGAAGACGTTGAAAGGCGCCCCCGCCGGTTCTCTTGTTATTTTTTCCTGCTTCTTGCCTCTCCAACTCTCCAACTTTTCAACTTTTCAACTTTTCAACTTGAATTGACATGTTTTTTTTGTTAGAGCTATAATAAAGACATGATTATTGCGTGTCCCAACTGCAAGGCGCAGTACAGCATCCCGGATGGGAAAATCCATGGACGGAAAAAATTCAAATGCGCCCGTTGTCAGAACGTTTTTTCAGTGGACCTCCAGAAAGAGGACTCTGCCAGTAAGAAAGACACCGCCAAGATCATGCAGGAGAACATAACCGATTCGCTCTGGACAAACGAAAACCTCAA
>CAYVBC010000178.1:0-3906 GCA_964449545.1 uncultured Clostridia bacterium
ATCGCCTGATCTTTTCCGGATTGTTTTTCGTGCTGGCACCCATTCTCCTGGTGGGCGTCTTTTTTCTTTTTTTCATCTACATTCTCATCGCCCAGTATGGCGTGGTGATCATCGATAACCTGACCAAGCGCCAGCTGACCGAACTGTCCAGCAGCGTGGAGCAATACCTGATCCTGGACAACCAGGATCGCATGCGGGATCGGGTGCGGTTTGTCACCCGTTTTGATCCGGAGAACGTGGTGATCGCCTTCTATGAAAACCGGGAGGGGAAATATGAGCCCTTTTTCCGCTATCCGGCCTCTATTCCCGTGGAAAAGATTCAACTCCAGCAGTTTTCCGGTTACTTCAAGCTGGGCGGCGACCTGTACATGGGCGCATTCAAACAGAACGAACGGTTTGCCGCTCTCATGGCCATGCGTATGGATGAGGATTTTGTCCAGCAGCTTTCCCGGGTAAGTGATTTCAGGATTCGTCTGGTTCCCTGGCAACAGGGTTTCAAGGAGCAGGTTTCCAACCAGTTGTCGGCCATTGCCTCTTCGGACAGTGAGATCGTTCTCATGCCATGGCAGTACAAGTTCCGCTTTATTGATTTCGATATTTTCGAGGACCAGGGATTGGTGGAGCGGGAACACTTTTTCTGGCTGCTCATTGATTACGACAAGATTTTCTCGAAAATCAGTTCCGGGGGGAGAGATACCTCCCAGATCAATGCGAAGCGATTCGTCTACTTCCTGATGGGCCTTTTCGCCACCTTTATCGTGATATCATTTTTTATCGGCTTCCGCATCATCCGCGTGATTACCAAGTCCGTGGACCAGCTCCACCAGGGAACGCGACAGATCCGGCGCGGGGATTTCAATGCCCGGGTCCGGATCCGCGCCAGCGGACAGTTGAAAGATCTGGCGGAATCCTTTAACGAAATGGCGTCCGGGATCAAACGCCTGTTGCGGGAAGAAAAGAAGAAACAGCGTCTGGAAGGTGAAATGCGTATGGCCCGGCGGATTCAATTGAAATTGCTTCCGGATGAATCTTTCAGCGCCCCGGAATTCGACCTTGCCGCGGTCAATATTCCCGCCCAGGAGATTGCCGGAGATTATTTTGACTATTTTTATGAACCCGGCCGTTGCCTTTCCCTCCTTGTGGCGGATGTGTCCGGCAAGGGCGCGTCCGCGGCGTTCTACATGGCGGAGTTGAAAGGACTGGTGGGTTACCTGCAGACCCAGAACCTATCGCCCTCCGATTTACTGGGACGATGTCATGAAAGTCTGAACCGGTCATTCGACCGCAAAACATTCATCACCATCAGCCTGGCCCGGTTTGACCTGAAAGAGAAGCAATTTGTGTTTTCCCGTGCCGGTCATACCCGGGGACTTTATTTCGACGTTTCCAAGGGGCATTGTGTCGAATTGTTTCCTGAAGGGATGGCCATCGGCCTGCCTGGTTTCAATGGAAATGCCATCGGGGAGATCCACAGGTCCTTTGGTTCCGGTGACATTCTGTTCCTCTTCTCCGACGGGTTGTCCGAGATCATGAACAGTGAGGGTGAGATGATCGGCCTGGAACACCTCAAGGAGATTATTTCCCGGAGCGCGGATCAGGAACCGGAGCAGATCAAGCAGAACCTGCTGGATTTCAGTATCGAGTACGGCGGCGGAAACGGGCAAAGTGATGATCTGACCTTCATGGTGTTGAAACTGCGATGATTGAAGAGCTGCAACGTCACCTGAACTATACCTTCCGAAACGAGGAATTCCTGCGCGAAGCGCTGACCCACCGTTCGTTTCACGAGGGAAGCCGCAAACCGTTGCCGGATAATGAGAAGCTTGAGTTTCTCGGGGATTCGGTCATCAACCTGGTGGTCACGGAGTTTCTGTTCCGGCGCTTCCGGTTGGCGCGTGAAGGGGACCTGTCCAAGTTGAAAGCCCATCTGGTTTCAAGCAATTTTCTATTTCAGGCGGCACGGACCCTTCGCCTGGGGGAGTATGTCCTGCTGGGGCGTGGAGAAGAGCGGAACGGAGGTCGCAACAACCGGCGAATCGTCGCTTCGGTATTTGAAGCCGTGGCGGGTGCCGTGTACCTGGATGGCGGATTCCGAACCGCGCTTACCGTTTTCCTGCCCTTCTTCAGGAGTGTCGTGGAGGAACTGGCCGGTGACGCGGACCGAATCCAGATCAACGACTTCAAATCCGAACTCCAGGAGAGACTGCAGTCAAAGGGCGGCAATCCTCCCGAATACCGGATTGTGGAGGAGCGGGGCAAGCCGCCGGATGTGGAATTCACGTCAGCCATCTTTCAGGATGGAGAGGAGTTGTGCCGCGGTGTGGGGGAAACGAAACGCCAGGCGGAGCAGGATGCCGCCAGCAGGGCGTTACAGAAAATGGATGGTGTCCCCGTGGAGGGGCAGCTTTCCGATATCTTCTTCATTAAACATGATTAGACTGATTCGAATTGACGGGATGGAGGTTCTCTTGAATCCGGACCTGGTCCATACCTTGAAAGATCACCCTGAATCGGGTACCCTGATCCGTTTCCAGGACGGAGAGGTGGTCCATGTCAAGAACTCCCAGGCGGATATCACCACCAAGATCCGGGCATCTGTTCAGGGAAAACGGGACGAACAACCACCAGACCCCCAAAAATCCTCCTCCAGGCGTTTCTCTTAGAAGCACCGGGACCCGCCGCCAACGCTTGATTTTTACAGGGGTGTCGATTACAATCTGAGTATGAAAGATTATTATCGGGTTCTCGGAGTGGAACGCTCCGCGTCCCTGGCGGAGATTAAAAAGGCCTACCGTAAACTGGCGCGAAAATACCATCCCGACCTGAATCCCGGAGATGACTCGGCGGAGCAGCGATTCAAGGAGATCACCGAATCCTACGAAGTCCTCAAGGACCCGGAGAAGCGCAAGCAGTTCGACACATTCGGCCATGTGGGCGCCAACATGGGTGGCAAGCGCCCGGGCGGCGGATTTCAGGGATTTGATTTCAACGCTCAGGGGGCCGGCTCATTTGGCGAGATCTTTGAAACCATTTTCGGAGGCAAGGGCGGCGGATTTACCGGTCGTCGGCGCGAGCCCCCCACCTCCAGGCCCCAAAGGGGAGAGGATCTCCTGTATTCCATCACCCTCAGCTTCCTGGATGCCATCAATGGAATTGAAACTCCCATCCAGCTGACACGCCGGTCCCTGTGCACGCAATGCAAAGGGAAGGGAGTGGCCCCGGGTTCCAAACGAACCGTATGCGCCACGTGTCAGGGAACCGGCCAGGTTCAGCGGCAGACCGGATTTATGAACTTCGCCTCTCCCTGCCCGCATTGCGGGGGCACGGGGAGTCTTCCGGGAACGCCATGTTCCGCCTGTGGGGGAGATGGGCGCAAGGACCAGGTGTCACGGTTCAAGGTGCGAATCCCCGCCGGAGTGGACAACGGCTCCAAGGTACGGATCGCGGGAAAGGGCAATGCCGGCAGCCATGGCGGCCCTCCGGGAGACCTGATCATCACCCTTCAGGTCACGCCTCATCCGTTTTTCCGCCGTCAGGGGACAAGCCTTGAACTGCGATTGCCGGTTACCTTTACCGAAGCGGCTCTGGGCGCTAAAGTGCCGGTTCCCACATTGAACGGAACCACCATGATAAAGATTCCGCCGGGGATTCAATCGGGGCGCAAGCTGCGACTCAAGGGCAAGGGAATCCCCAGCCCGAAATCGGCCGGTCGCGGAGATATGTTCGTGGAGATCCAGATCACCCCGCCGCCCACCAAGGATCTGGCGGTCAGGAAGTTGCTGAAGGAGCTTGAGGCGTCCGCGGAATACAATCCCCGGGAGGAACTCGGCGTATGAAGGAGCGGACCTACATGATCTCCGCTGTGGCACAGCGGTTTGATATCCATCCCCAGACCCTGCGTCTGTA